>NZ_JACVVF010000139.1:0-210 GCF_016648095.1 Pseudomonas sp. S32 | reverse complement strand
GCGAGCGCAGCTCGCGATGCGCCGCGCGGGCGGCGCTCGGTCTTACAGGCGCAGATATTGTTGTGGCGAGCACCCAGCGGCCATCATGCTATCTCGGCTTATGCCCCCCAGGCTGTGGTAGGGCGTAAATGTGTTCGCCGTTACAGGTGCAGCGCCTATGAAATCGAGCGCCGCCCGCGCGGCGCATCGCGAGCTTTGCTCGCTCCTACG
>NZ_JACVVF010000138.1:0-211 GCF_016648095.1 Pseudomonas sp. S32 | reverse complement strand
CAATGATTCGATCGATACCACTACCGCGACCCTCACGGCGAATCCGTCGGTCACCGAAGGTGGCGTCATCACTTACACCGTGACGTTGACCAACCCAGCGCAAACGCCGGTTACCGTGACCCTGTCCAACGGCCAGGTCATCACTGTTGAAGCGGGTAAAACTCAGGGCAGCATCGACTTCCAGACGCCGCCCAATGACGTTTACAACGGT
>NZ_JACVVF010000137.1:0-213 GCF_016648095.1 Pseudomonas sp. S32 | reverse complement strand
TTAAAACATCGAAATCGAAAATGACCAAATCCACAAAATTGCAGATTTCACATTTTTGCAAAACATCGAAAATGACCATATCCACAAAATGTCGGATTTCACATTTTTTCAAAACCCCCTCAAAATGGGTCTCATATGAAAGGGCTTGACGAGTAGAATCCAGTACACTAGGTTAAAACATCGAAATCGAAAATGACCAAATCCACAAAATTG
>NZ_JACVVF010000136.1:0-213 GCF_016648095.1 Pseudomonas sp. S32 | reverse complement strand
CAGGGCTTGGCCGTTGGCCTGGGCAGGGGACAAGGTCAGGCTGAACAGCCCATCAGCCCCGACAACGCCAGTGCCGATCAGAGTGCCAGCGGCATCACGCACCTGAACTGTGGCGCCTGGTTCACCGCGGCCGGTGAAGGTCACGCCGTCTGCCAGGGCCAGGTCGGTGGGTTGTGCGGGAGCAGTGAGGTCCGGCGAGGCGACGCTGCCGGG
>NZ_JACVVF010000135.1:0-216 GCF_016648095.1 Pseudomonas sp. S32 | reverse complement strand
AGCGTTTATTTTGAAGTTTTTTGCGAGAAACTCGTTTAGCTTCAAACACTTAACTCGCTACAATCTCTCGTAGCGGGAGGCGAATACTACAGCATCTGAAAATGCTGTCAACCCCCTTCCTCTGCAACCTTTCGGCTTGCCAGGACGAAGCATGAGCTTCTACTTAAAGACAAAACCCCTACCTGCATGCGCAGATAGGGGTTTTGCGAAATGAAT
>NZ_JACVVF010000134.1:0-217 GCF_016648095.1 Pseudomonas sp. S32 | reverse complement strand
CGTAGGAGCGAGCGCAGCTCGCGATGCGCCGCGCGGGCGGCGCTCGGTCTGCGCACCAGCACAACAACCTCGTCATGCCCTTGGTTGCCACTACGCGATCTGCGTCGACCAATACCCCGACCGGTTTGCGGGGAAGGGGTGTGAGGGCTTACAGGTGCCCGCCTTGAGGTTTCTTTCGCTTGTGAGATCGAGCGCCGCCCGCGCGGCGCATCGCGAG
>NZ_JACVVF010000133.1:0-223 GCF_016648095.1 Pseudomonas sp. S32 | reverse complement strand
CAAAGACTCGGGTGAAATCAAACTCGGCATTACTTCAGCTGTAGATATCGACGGCCGTACCTTCGAAAACCTGCAACTGGGCGGTGATGCGTCTGTAAAAGTCACCGACACCATCGACGAAGTGATCGCCAAGTTGACCGCGACCTCGTCGGTCACCGAAGGTGGCGACATTACCTACACCGTGACGCTGACCAACAAAGATGGTCTGCCAATCAACAACCAC
>NZ_JACVVF010000132.1:0-223 GCF_016648095.1 Pseudomonas sp. S32 | reverse complement strand
CACCGTGACTCTGTCCAACGGTCAGGTCATTACTGTTGACGCGGGCAAGACCCAGGGCAGCATTGATTTCCAAACCCCAGCGAACGACGTCTACAACAACGGCTCGACCGTTAGCGTCACCATCCAGAGCGCTACTGGCGGTAACTTCGAGCAGCTGACCCCGAACCCGACGCCAGCGGTCACCACGATCAATGATTCGATCGACACTACTACCGCGACCCTG
>NZ_JACVVF010000131.1:0-225 GCF_016648095.1 Pseudomonas sp. S32 | reverse complement strand
CTGTCACGCCGGGGGTCGCGGGTTCGAGTCCCGTCCGCTGCGCCATCTTCGTTTCAAGGTCCCTAGAACACCTTGAAGCACACATGAAAGAAGCGATAAGCGTTGCCTTCATGCTTACCCCGAAGCCTGTCAGGCGCGAGGTAGACCCAGGTTCAAGCAGGCGCAAGCCTGAGTGATACGCAGCGGTAGTTCAGTCGGTTAGAATACCGGCCTGTCACGCCGGGG
>NZ_JACVVF010000130.1:0-226 GCF_016648095.1 Pseudomonas sp. S32 | reverse complement strand
GCCAAGACCAAAGTAACCCGCCGGAAGGGCGGAAAGGTGACTAAGCGCCACACGCGTAAAAGAATGTCTGCTCAGTGTATCCGCCCACGCTCTTGAGCTTGAAGCTTGAAGCTTGAAGCTTCAAGTTGTTTGCTGTTCGTGGGTTTTCATGGCGAGCATAGTCCATATGCGATGTAGACGCTTATTCACCTTTTCGCCCTTACGGCGAGTCACTTTTTGTCAAACG
>NZ_JACVVF010000012.1:0-122635 GCF_016648095.1 Pseudomonas sp. S32 | reverse complement strand
GGTGCCATGCACCGCGCTGCCTGCTTCGCGGGTAAACCCGTTCCCACAGGGGCATAGCATCCTTGCGAGACTAGAACGTCTGGCCCAGGTTGAGGTACACCGCCTGCTCGTGGGCACTGTTGGCGCCGTAGGTGAAGGTAAGCGGCCCGAGTGGTGTTTCCAGGCCCAGGAAGATGCTAGCGGCGTTGATGTAGCCACTGTCGAACTCATTGTCGTTGTTCCAGGCCCGGCCGCGCTCCAGCGAGCCGCCGATGTACAGCGGGAAGTCCAGCGGCACATACGCCTGCGGGGTCAGGCGACGGTAATACACCAGGCGCATCAGGCTCACGTTCTGCCCCGTCACCGAGCCCTGCCGAAAACCGGAAAGCTCGCGCGCACCGCCCATTACGAAACTGGAGGTCACCACATCGGTGGCATCCAGCGTGCGCCCATAGCGCCCTCCCAGCACGAAGGTGTTCGGCCCGCTGCTGATGGCCTTGTCAAGGTTGAACAACCATTGACGATAGTTGACGTCGGAATCCAGTGACTTGTCGAACTTGCGCAAGCTCAGGCTGATGTCTTCGCCGTGGTGTGGAAAGTAGACGTTGTCCAGTGTGTCGAACGAGTACTTCAGCTCATAGAACCCTTCATTGAAACTGACCTTGGGCAGGTCCTGGGCGCCAATACGTACTTCGGCCTGGCCCCAGGCTTTGCCCGCCCCCAGGCGCACTTCGCCGTTGTTGCCGATCTGCCGGCCCACGTTGATGCCAAACCCATACCGCTCCAGGCGGTACTCGGCAATGGGGTCGTTTTGCAATGAAGCCACGATGTTGCTGGAGCCCATGTCCAGGTACGGCGCCACGAAGTAGCGCGAACCGGCATCCAGAGGCTGATAGAACTCGCTGTACAGCGCTTGCTCATCACCGATCTGGCCGCGGGTCAGCCACTCGGCCCCCAGGCTGTTGATGCCGTTCACCCGGTAGCTGGCGCCCAGGTTGAAGGCGCTTTCTCCACGCAGGTCGTCCGACAGGTTAAGGCCCAGGCGCAGGTAATCGGTGCCGCCGCGGCGCCCCCGCGCGTTGATGACCAGGGTATTGTCATCACCCTTGTGCACCACGCGGTACTGCACCCGGTCGAAGTAATCCAGGCCGTACAAGGTGCCCATGTCGGTTTCCAGGTGGCTCAGCTCCAGCCGGGCACCGATCGGTTGGCGGATGTACGAACGGATCACCTGATCGCTCACCTTCGAGTCGTTTTCAATTTTGATGGCGGTAATCACAGGGGTGCGCTGGTGGGGCGAGCGAGCCACCGCCAGCTCGCCGTCACCTTCGGGGCGGGCCAGCGCAGCCAGGCGCGGAGCCAGCAGGCTAGCGGCGCGGTAGCCGGCATTGATCATGTCCCTGGCGCGGCTGAAATCAGCCACGCCATAGGCAGCCAGTGGCGGTTGCACGAGGATGTCGTCACGGCGCAGGTTGGCCAGCTGCGCCTCGGAGTTGCGCCGGGTCATCAGTGTGATCGACTGGGTGAGCACGTCGACCACCGTCAACAATTGCTTGCGGTCACGCAGCGGGGTGCCGATATCGACCACGATGGCCACATCTACCCCCATGTCCCGGGCTACATCCAGCGGAATGTTGTCGACCATGCCGCCATCCACCAGCAGGCGGCCATCCAGTTCTACGGGGGCGAATACCGCAGGGATGGACATGCTGGCGCGGATCACCTGGGGCAGGTGCCCCTGGCTGAACACCACTTTTTCGCCACTGGCGATGTCGGTGGCCACGGCGCGGAACGGGATCGGCAGCTTGTCGAAGTCCCGCGTGTCGGCGGTGTGGGCCAGCTTGCTCTCCAGCAGCAACGCCAGGTTCTGCCCCTGGATCACCCCCAGCGGCAGGCCCAGGCTGCCATCGTCGCGAAAGCTCAGCTTTTGCCGCACCAGAAAGTCGCGGTCGTCCTGCTTGCGGCGAAACGGCACGTCTTCGCGAGGGGGCGCGTCAGAGAGCGCCTGCTGCCAGTCGAGGGTGGTGGCCAGGTGTTCCAGCTCCTGAACGCTGTAGCCCGACGCATACAGGCCGCCCACCACCGCACCCATGCTGGTGCCGGCAATCGCATCAATATGCACGCCCTGTTCCTCCAGCGCCCTCAGTACGCCGATGTGGGCCAGGCCACGGGCCGCACCGCCAGACAACACCAGGCCGACTTTAGGCCTGGCAGGCTCGGCGGCCAATGCCGTGAAACAGGCGAGGGTAAGCAGCAGGCAGAACAGCGAACGGCGCATCGTAGGTCTCAAACCGGAGGCGAAAGCCCGCTAGTATAAGCGGCCACCCACCTGGAGACCCGCCACCATGGCCGAAAGCAAACCGGAAATTGTCATCACGTATTGCACCCAGTGCCAGTGGTTGCTGCGCGCCGGCTGGCTGGCCCAGGAGCTGCTCAGCACGTTTGCCGACGACCTGGGGCAGGTGGCACTGCAGCCTGGCACGGGCGGGGTGTTTCGCATCACCTGCAACGGTGTGCAGATCTGGGAGCGCAAGGCCGACGGCGGCTTCCCCGAGGCCAAGGTATTGAAGCAGCGCGTGCGCGATCAGATCGACCCTCAGCGCGACCTGGGGCACAACGACCGCTGATTACCCTTGCTGCACCTGTGGCCGTTGCCTGGGCGGTTGCGCCGCGCCCTGGCGGCTGGCCAGTACGATGGCGCACAGGATCAGCGCGCCCCCCAGCAGCATGCGCGGGCTCGGGGTTTCGGCGAAGATCAGCCAGGCCAGGGCAATACCGTAAATGGGCTCCATGCAGAACACCAGCGCCGCTGTACGCGCCTTGACCACGCCAAGGCTGGCCACGAACAGGCTGTGGGCCACCCCCGTGCAGAAAACACCCAGCAGGCCCAGCCACGCCCAGTCCATGGCCGTGACCTCGGCCAGGTCAGGGGTGGCGAAGGGCAGCAGGCACAGCCCGACCACCAGGTTCTGCCACAGCGCGGCCTGCACCGCTGGCAGGCCACCTGAGCGTGCCCGGTTGGTGAGCGACAGCAGTGAGAACAGCAGCCCCGAAAGCAGCGCCCAGAGCAGGCCGCCAGTGGCTTCGCTGGCAAGGTCGAAGGAAGGTGTCACCAACACCAGCCCAACGCTTACCAGCAGCACCAATACCGCTTCTTTAGCCCGGATACGCTCGCGGAACAGCAACCCTTCGAGCACCACGGTAAAGGCCGGGAAACTGGCGAAGCCCAGCGTGGCGATGGCCACGCCGCCAACCCTTACAGCGATGAAAAAACTCACCCAGTGCCCGGCCAGCAGCAGGCCGCCGAGCAGCAATTGAAGGCTGTCCCGGGCGCAGGGCCGGCGCCAGCCGGGGCCAGCCAGGCTGGCAAAGGCCGCCAGGGCCAGTACTGCAAAGCCCGCCCGGCCAAATACGATGACCGACGGGCTGGCGCTGGCCGCCAGTTTGCCGAGCACGCCGGTCAGGCCGAAAAACAACGCGCCTATGTGCAAGGCGCCCAGGGCAGTGCGGTGGTTCATCGAGCAGTTTCCTCAGGCAGGCAGGGCATTGTGCATGATCCGGCCCCTGCCATCATCGGTCACCGTTTTGCCATGGCACTGTCATACCCGGCTGCCAGTCTCCAGCAAACAGCGCCGGAGCCTGCCCATGACCCATGCCGAACTGTCCCGCCCCTTGCGCAAGCAGCGGGTGCGTACCCTGTGGATCTCGGACGTGCACCTGGGCACCCGTGACTGCCAGGCCGAGCACTTGTCACGGTTTTTGAAGGCTTATCAGGCCGACCGTATCTACCTGGTGGGTGACATCATCGACGGCTGGAAGCTGCGTGGCGGCATCTACTGGCCGCAGGCCCACACCAACGTCATCCGCCGCCTGCTCACCATGAGCAAGCGGGGTACGGAAGTTATCTACGTTACCGGCAACCATGACGAGTTTCTGCGCCGTTATTCAAAGCTGGTACTGGGCAATATCCAGTTGGTGGACGAGGCCGAGCACCTGACCGCTGACGGCCGCCGCCTGCTGGTGGTACACGGTGACCAGTTCGATGTGATCACCCGCTACCATCGCTGGCTGGCGTTTCTCGGGGACCGCGCCTACGAGTTCACCCTGGTGCTCAACCGTTGGCTCAATCACTGGCGTGCCCGGTATGGTTATGGTTACTGGTCGCTGTCGGCTTACCTCAAGCACAAGGTCAAGGGCGCGGTGAACTTCATCAGTGATTTTGAGCAAGCCATCGCCCACGAATGCACCCGCCGTGGCTTTCACGGGGTAGTGTGCGGGCACATCCATCACGCCGAGATGCGCAAGGTAGGGGAAGTGGAGTACTTGAACTGTGGGGACTGGGTCGAGTCGTGCACCGCGCTGATCGAGCATTGGGATGGCACGATCGAACTGTATCGGCTGGCCGAGGCGCAGGCTGACACCGTGGTGCAGAAGGCGCCTGTTCAGGTGTGAGGGCTACAGCCGAACCTTGCCCAACAGTACATCCCTGAACATGGCGAAATCACCGATCAGGCTGTAGAGCGGGTAGGTGAAGGTGGCTGGCCGGTTTTTTTCGAAGAAGAAATGCCCGACCCAGGCGAAGCCATAGCCCACCACCGGTACTGCCAGCAGTAGAAGCCATTTGCCGCTGCCCAGGGTGTAGGCCAGCAGGGCGATCACCAGGCTGGTGCCAACGAAGTGCAGGCGGCGGCACGTGGGGTTGCTGTGCTCGCCCAGGTAATACGGGTAGAACTCGGCAAAGCTGCGAAATGGCGCGGTGGGGTGCATGTCAGTGCTCCGGGTTGGGACTTCTGGACGGGATGCACGGCGTGGAGCCTGATTCGAGTCTAGAGTCATTGGCGGGGCCGACCAGTGACAATAGGCGCCAATTGAGTATCCTTGGGGTTCACCGCAGGCGCGGTCAGGATAAGAAGCATGCCATGAGCGAAAGAACCACGTCAGCCAGCTGGGCATCAGGGATCGTGAAGGCGCTCGAGCTGGAGGGGCTGGACTGCCAGGCCATGTTCCGGCAGTTGGGGCTTGACTTTGCCGCCCTCGACGACCCTGACGCACGCTTTGCGCAAGATTCCATGACCCGGCTTTGGCAACTGGCCGTCGAGCTCTCGGGCAACGAGGCCATCGGCCTGAACATGGCGCGCGTGGTGCGGCCCGCTTCGTTCCACGTGGTGGGCTACGCCTTGATGTCCAGCCGTACCCTGGCGGAAGGTTTCGAACGGCTGGTGCGCTACCAGCGCATCATCGCCGAAAGCTCCGACCTGAGTTTCACCTTGGGTGCCGAGGGCTATTCATTGATCCTGACCGTGCATGGCGATCATCTGCCGCCGACCCGGCACAGTGCCGAGGCGTCCCTGGCCTGTGCGCTGGCGCTGTGCAAATGGCTGAGCGGCCGGCCGGTGCAGCCGCGCCGGGTTTTGGTGCAAGGCCCCCAGCCGAAAAACGTGGAACCGTACAAAGTCGCCTTCCATTCACCTTTGGTGTTTGGTGCGCCTCACGATGCACTGGTGTTCGAGCGCGCCGACATGGAGGCACCGCTGCCGACCGCCAACGAGGCCATGGCTGTGCTGCATGACCGTTTTGCCGGTGAATACCTGGCACGCTTCTCCGAAACCCGGGTTACCCACCGGGTGCGCCAGGTGCTCTGCCGCATCCTGCCCCAAGGGGAACCGAAGCGCGAAACCCTGGCCCAGGCCCTGCACCTGTCGCAACGCACGCTGCAGCGGCGCTTGCAGGAGGAGGGCACGAGTTTTCAGTCGCTGCTCGATGACACCCGGCGCGAACTGGCCGAGCAGTACCTGGCCCAGCCTGGCATGACGCTGCTGGAAACCGCCTACCTGCTGGGCTTTGCCGACCCCAGCAATTTCTACCGGGCCTTCCGCCGCTGGTTCGACACCACCCCCACCGAATACCGCGCCCGCTTGGGCACCCAGGCCGATGCGATCAGTGACGCCAGAATGCAGGCATGCACAACACCAGCACGGTAATGATCTCCAGGCGCCCCAACAGCATGCCGCTGGCCAGGATCCACTTGGCGGCATCCGGCAGCTTGGCGTAATTGCCCGATGGGCCGATCACCTCTCCCAGCCCAGGCCCCACCCCGGAAACGGTACCGGCAGCGCCCGTGAGCGCGGTCATCCAGTCCACGCCCAGCAGTGACAGCAGCAGCGCCATGACGCAGATGGTGATGGCGAAGAAAAACGAGAACGTGAGAATGGACCGCACGATTTCTTCGTCCAGGCGGTGGCCGTTGTACTTCTGCTTGATCACCGCACGCGGGTGGATCAGCTGGTTGAGGTTGGCCTTCAGCAGAATGTAGGCCACCTGGAAGCGGAAAATCTTGATGCCCCCGGCGGTTGAGCCGGAGCAGCCACCGACGAAGCCCAGGTAGAAGAACAGCATCAGCGAGAAGTTGCCCCACAGGCTGTAGTCGCCCAATGCAAAGCCGGTGGTGGTGACCACCGACGTGACGTTCAGCGCAACGTGCCGCAGGGCGTCGAGCCAGTGCAGGTTGGTGGTGTACCAGTACCAGGTGCCCAGCACCAGCCAGGTGACCACCAGCATGCCGAGCAGGCCCTGCACCTGCTGGTCGCGGATCAGCGCGCCGCGGTTGCCGCGCAGGGTGGCCACGTACAGGGTGAACGGCAGGCTGCCAAGAATCATCACCACCACGGCCACCCAGTGCACGGCAGGGATGTCCCACTTGGCCAGGGATTGGTCCGAGGTGGAGAAGCCACCGGTGGAGATCGCCGACATGGCATGGTTGATGGCGTCGAACGGGCTCATGCCGGCCCACCAGAAGGCCAGCGCGCCCAGTATCGAGAAGCCCACGTATACCGCCACGATGGACTTGGCCACCATGTGCGAGCGTGGCATGACCTTCTCCGAGCGGTCGGAGGATTCGGTCTGGAACAGCCGCATGCCACCGATACGCAGCAGCGGCAGGATCGCTACCGCCATGGCGATGAAGCCGATACCCCCCAGCCAGTGCAGCATCGACCGCCACATCAGGATACCGGGCGACATGGTGTCCAGCCCGCTGAGCACGGTGGCGCCGGTGGCTGTGATACCGGACATGCTTTCGAAGAAAGCGTCGGTGTAGCTGATGTGCTGGGTAAGCAGAAACGGCAACGCGGCGAACACGCAGACCACCAGCCAGCTGCACACGGTCAGCAGGTACATGTCACGCGGGCGCAGGTGCACGTGCTCGGGGCGCCCCGGGATGACCAGCGCCAGGCCTGCCAGGAAGGTGATCAGGCTCGACCACAGGAACGACGGCATGTCACTGGTACGTTCGAAAATCACCAGTGTCGCCATGGGGACGGCCATGCCCACCGCCAGCGTGATCAGGAAGATGCCGATGATGAAACCAATGATCCTCAGGGTCGGCAACGCCATGTGCTGTGCTCGGGCTCGGAACGGAAGGGCGCCATTCTACCTGCGAGGCGCGCAGGCTCAAGCCCAATCGGCAGCTGCCTGCCGTGCTGCTTGCAGCTTGTGGCTTGCAGCCTGAGAATGACCGCACATTCAATTATCAGGAGGGTAGCCGATGGAGGCTCTCGACGCATTGCTCAACCGTGTTTCCGTGCCACGCCTCACCGACCCGGCGCCCAATGAGGCCCAGCGTGAAGCGCTGTTCCAGGCCGCCTTGCGTGCGCCGGACCATGGCCAGTTGCGGCCTTGGCGGTTCCTCACCATCGAGGGTGCCGCGCGCGAGCGTTTGGGTGAGCTGTTCGCCGAGGCCGTGAAGGGCAAAGGCGAGGCGACCGAGGCGGCGCTGGACAAGGCGCGAGCGATGCCGATGCGGGCGCCGCTGCTGATCGTGGTGGTCGCAAGCCTGCAGGATCACTTCAAGGTACCGAAATCCGAGCAGCGTCTGGCTGCGGGCTGTGCGGCGCACGGTATCCTCATTGCCGCCCACGCCCAAGGTATTGGTGCGGTGTGGCGCACCGGTGACCTGGCCTTCGATGCGCATGTGCACCAAGGCCTTGGCCTTGCGGAAAATGAAGAGCTGATCGGCTTCCTGTATGTGGGTACCCCGCTGAACGAGCCGCGTACGGCGCCCGTGCTGCAAACCGCCGATTTCGTCACTACCTGGGGTTAGGCAGCGGCCCTTGCCTCAGCTACCCGCGGCCTCGGCCACTGGCAGCTCCAGTGTCGCCACAAAGCCACCTTGCGGGTGGTTTTCCAGTGTCAGGCCGCCGCCATGGCGCTCAGCCGCCTTTCGGGCGATGGCCAACCCCAGGCCGTGGCCTGGGGCTTCCTGCCCAGGCGCGCGGAAGAACGGTTCACCCAGCCGCGTCAGGTGCGCCGCCGCCGCGCCTGGGCCGTGATCACGCACGCTCACCCGCACCTGATCGCCTTCGCGTACAGCGCGCAACTCCACGGGTTGGCCTGGCGGGTTGAAGCGCAGTGCGTTGCGCAGCAGGTTATCCACGGCCCGCTCGATGAGCGTGGGCCAACCGTGTAGGGTCAGGCCCGGCTGCGCCTCCAGGCGCACGTCCTGTTCGGGTGCGCTTAGCAATGCGTCCTTGCGCACGCTACCCAACAGGGCATTGAGGTCGACCGGTTCGGCATGGGCCTGGTCGGCATCGACCCTGGCCAGGGTGAGAATCTCGCTGATCAGGTCTTCCAGCCGGTCACACTCGCGGGCCAGGCGTGGCCATAGGGCCTCGCGCTGCTCGGGGTCCGCCCGTTCAGCCAGGGCCAGGGCAATGCGCAGCCGGGCCAGCGGCGAACGCAGCTCGTGAGACACGTCGCGCAGCAACTGGCGTTGGCTGCCGATCGTGCTCTGCAGGCGCGCCCCCATCTTGTTGAAATCCTGCGCCAGTACGCCGAACTCGTCGCGCCTGGCCGCCAGTTGCGCCAGGCTGTTCTGCTGGTAGGTGGTCTGGCCCAGGTCATGCACGGCGCTGCGCAGCCGGCTTAACGGGCGGGTGATCGACAGCGTTACCAGCAGGCTGAACAGGGTCAGCACCACCAACGCGATCCCCAGCGCACTCAGTGGCCACAGCAGGCTCTCGCGGTGCCAGGCGTCCAGGGCCGGGTGTGGAATGCGGTAGATAAGCAGGTAGGAGTTGCCCGACTTCGGGCTGGTGTATTCCTCGGTCAGCCGACGCCACGGCAAGCGGCGTTCATCATTGTGCTGGCGTGCCTCCAGTGCGGCGGCCCGGCGCGGGAAGGTCCCGGGCACCACGGCATCGCCGCTGTCGTCCAGCACCTGAACGTCAATCTTGTAGCGGTCCTTGCGCCGCTCCAGAAAACGCTGCGCCGGGTCTACACCCTCTTGCTCGTAGTGCTTGGCCCACTGGCTGGCCAGGGTATTGAGCCCTGGGTGACGGCTGAGGATCCAGGCGTCCTGGTTGAGCATGTGCCCCAGCAGGATCGACAACCCTGCCACAAGGGCGATGGCCAGCCAGAAACTGGCCAGAATGCGCCAGAACAATGAACGCACGAGCACCTCCACAAACGGTAAAAGCCCGCCGCGCACCAGGCTGGCCTGATGCGCGGCGGGCGTCGAGTTGAAAGCTTACTGGGCCTTCTTGGCTTTTTCAGCTTTCCAGGTCTGGAATTCCTGCCATTCGGCGCGTTTGGCTGCGCGCTCTTTCTGCAGTTCGTCGAACTTCTTCTGCTGGTCAGGCTTGAGCAGGTTGCGCACGGCGCTGTCGGTCTTGTCGCGGCTGGCCTGCAGTTCGTCTTTCATGGCCTTCTGGTCGGCAGCCGGCAGCTTTTCCAGGTAACGCTCGGTGATGTCGCGACGCTGCTGCATTTGCTCGCCCATCAGTTTGCCCACCTGTTCGCGTTGGTCGCGGGTCAGGTCCAGCTCATGGAAGGCCGGGCCGCCGCGGTGGTGCGGGCCGTCCGGGCGTGGGCCGCCATCAGGCATGGCCATGGCCACGGTTGGCAGGGCGGCGGCGAACAGCAGGGCGGTGAGGGTCTTGCGCATGGTGTCTCTCCTTTCATAGGCCGGCAGTGACCGGATGAGCACAGTCTAGGGCGGTGACCGTCAAGCGCCGTCAGTGCAGGGTAAAGGAAAGGTAAAGGGGCAGGGGTCGCTGCAAGCCGTTTGCGCACGGCCTACCGTTGGTTAGTGCAGCGCATTGCTCACTGGGCGTAGTAGTAACCGCGGCTGCGCAAGGCGACGATACGCGGGCGCCCGTCGGCATGGGGGCCGATTTTCTTGCGCAGGTTGCTCACATGCATGTCGAGGCTGCGGTCGTACAGGGTCAGCTTGCGGCCAAGGCCGATCTGCGCCAGTTCCTGCTTGTCCAGCGGCTCGCCCGGCTGCCGCAGCAGGGCCTCGAGAATTCGGCTTTCGGACAGGGTAAGGGTCATTTCCCGGCCGTCGATACTGGCCACGCCCCTGGCAGGGCTGTAAACCAGGTCGCCCAGCTCCAGCTGGCTGGTGGTGGCGGTGGGGTGGCTGCGGCGCAACACGGCGCGCAGGCGCGCAGTGAGTTCCCGTGGGTCACAGGGTTTGGCCAGGTAATCGTCAGCGCCCAGCTCAAGGCCCAGGATACGGTCCAGGGGCTCGCCCCGGGCAGACAGCATCAGCACCGGCAGTTCGGCGTGTTCGCTGCGCAGTTGCTTGAGCAGCTCCAGGCCGCTGCCGTCGGGCAGCATCACGTCCAGCACCACGGCGGCCGGCGCCTGATCGGCCAGCGCCTGGCGTGCGGCCTGGCCATCGTGGCAGGCGCGCACGCTGAAGCCTTCCTGGGTCAGCCAGCTGGCGAGCAGGTCGCACAGCTCCTGGTCATCATCAATCAGTAACAGCTCGCTCATGACTCACTCAATTCAACCATTGACGGCGACTCGTTGGTCCGCCAGTGGCAAAGATACCGCAGTCCTGAGGCCCTTGTGCAACTGTGACCGGCGTGGCGCTGCCAGGGCGATCAAGGCATAACTTGCTTGAAGGGCTTGACCACGACCTGTTCGTACACACCCGCAGCGATGTAGGGGTCGGCATCGGCCCAGGCCTGGGCGGCGGCAAGCGAATCGAATTCGGCAACGATCAGGCTGCCACTGAAACCGGCGTCGCCCGGGTCGTTGCTGTCGATGGCTGGGTGCGGGCCGGCCAGCACCACACGGCCTTCGGCCTTCAGCTGCTGCAGGCGCTCGATGTGCGCAGGGCGTGCAGCCAGGCGTTTTTCCAGGGAGTTGGCGACGTCGCTGGCGATGATGGCGTAGAGCATGTCAATCCTTGGGTTTGGAGGTAGAGGGGTCATCGTGCAGGTGGCGGGACAGGTACACGCCCTGTGCCACCAGGAAGAGCACGGTCATGCCCAGGCTGCCGAACACCTTGAAGTCCACCCAGAAGTCCTGGAAGGTGAAGGCGACGAACAGGTTGGCGGCACCGCAGAACACGAAAAAGCCTATCCAGGCCAGGTTCAGGCGGGTCCAGATGGCATCTGGCAGGGTCAGGGCATGGCCCATGATGCGCTTGATCAGCACCCGGTCACCTATGAAGTGGCTGCCAGCGAAAGCCAGGGCGAACAGCCAGTTCACCACCGGTGCCTTCCACTTGAGGAAGGTTTCGCTGTGGAAGGTGAGGGTAAGGCCGCCGAACACCAGGCAGGCGACCAGCGTCAGCCACTGGCCCTTTTCCAGCCTGCGCTGGCGCAGGAACAGGGCGCCGTAGACCACCAGCGAACTGACGATGAGCATCGCCGTGGCGCTGTAGATGCCGCCAAACTCGAAGCTGTGCCCACCCAGTTCGACAGGGCGCGGGTCCAGCTTGTAGACGATGAAGAACAGCAGCAGCGGGATGAAATCGATGAATTGTTTCACAATGGCAGCCAGAACCGGGATGTGACGGCATAATAACAAACATCGATTCCAGCGAAAGCGCTACTCCATGAATGTTGATCTGCACTGTCACAGCACGGCCTCCGATGGTGCCCTGTCGCCTTCGGTCCTGGTCGCCCGGGCCTTCGAGCATGGGGTGCGAACGCTGGCGCTCACCGACCATGACACCCTCGAAGGCCTGCCCGAAGCGCGCCAGGCCTGCCAGTCGCACGGCATGCACTGGGTCAGCGGGGTGGAGTTGTCCTGCACCTGGGGCGGCGCCACCATCCACGTGCTGGGGTATGACTTCCCACTGGACGCCCCACCGTTGCTGGCTGCCATCGAGGCGCTGCACCGCGGCCGCTGGCTGCGCGCCGAAGAGATCGACAAGCGCCTGGCCGCCAAGGGCATGCCCGGCACGCTGCAAGGCGCCCGCCAGGTGCAGCACGAACTGGGCGACAGCGGCAACGCGCCGGCGCGCCCGCATTTTGCCGAATACCTGGTACGGGCCGGGCACGTCAAGGACCGCGGCGAGGCGTTTCGCAAATGGCTGGGGGCCGGCAAGCTGGGCGACGTCAAGCAGCACTGGCCCACGCTGGAGGAAACCGTTGCCACCCTGCGGCAGTCCAATGCCTGGGTAAGCTTGGCCCACCCGATGCATTACACGCTGACACGCAGCAAGCGCAGACGGCTGATAGCCGACTATATTCAGGCAGGTGGGCAGGCGCTTGAAGTGGTCAACGGCATGATGCCCGCCGAGCAGGTGGGTACCCTGTCCATCCTTACCCGTGAATTCGGCCTGCTGGCAAGCGCTGGCAGTGATTTCCACGGCCCCGGCACCTGGGGCGAGATCGGTGCCTACCGGCCTTTGCCCGAGGACCTGCCACCTCTGTGGCGCCGTTTCAGCCATGAACAGCCAATGTCGGCATGAACAGGACGAGTACGTGAGCCAATTTTTCCAGATTCATCCGGAGAACCCGCAGGCGCGGCTGATCCGTCAGGCGGTGGAGATCATCCGCCAGGGCGGGGTGGTGGTGTACCCCACCGACTCGGCCTACGCCCTGGGTTGCAAGATCGGTGACAAGGCCGCCATCGAGCGGGTCCGGCGCCTGCGCGGGCTGGACAAGACCCACAACTTCACCCTGATGTGTTGCGACATGTCGCAGCTGGGGCTGTACGCCAAGGTCGACACCGGCACCTTCCGCTTGCTCAAGGCCCATGTGCCGGGCCCTTACACCTTCATTCTGAACGGTACCCGCGAGGTGCCGCGCCTGTTGCTGCACGAGAAGCGCCGCACCATCGGCCTGCGCGTGCCGGACCACGCCATCACCCTGGCGCTGCTGGCAGAACTGGGCGAGCCGCTGATGAGCGTGTCTCTGATTCTGCCCGGCGACGAAGAGCCGATGACCGACCCGTACGAAATCCGCGAACGCCTGGAGCATCATGTGGACCTGGTGATCGACGGCGGTTATGGCGACCTGAAGGCTTCCACCATCATCGACCTGTCTGGCGATGAGCCGGCGCTGATCCGCGAAGGTTGTGGCGACCCGGCGCCGTTCCTGGTCAGCGCGTGAACCCGGTATCAATGCCTGAGGCCCCGGCCCCCCAGGCCGAGGTGCCCAGGCAGTTGCAACTGGCGCTGGTGTATGGCGAGGCGGTTACCGAGCTGCCGCTGGACCTGTATATCCCGCCCGATGCCCTGGAAGTCATCCTCGAAGCCTTCGAAGGCCCGCTGGACCTGCTGCTGTACCTGATCCGCAAGCAGAACATCGACATTCTCGACATCCCGGTGGCCGAAATTACCCGACAGTACATGGGGTACGTCGAGTTGATGAAAAGCGTGCGCCTGGAGCTGGCTGCCGAGTACCTGGTAATGGCGGCCATGCTTGCCGAGATCAAGTCGCGCATGCTGCTGCCGCGCGCTGTCGACGTGGACGAAGAGGAGGGCGACCCGCGCGCCGAACTGATCCGCCGGCTGCAGGAGTACGAGCGGTTCAAGGCCGCCGCCGAGGGCATCGACGGGTTGTCGCGGGTGGGGCGCGAGGTGCTGGTGCCGTGCCTGGAAGCGCCGCAGGCCAAGGTGCGCAAGCTGCTGCCCGAAGTCAGCCTGGAAGAACTGTTGTTTTCCATGGCCGAGGTGATGCGCCGCAATGACCTGTTCGAAAGCCATCAGATCACCCGTGAAACCCTGTCGACCCGCGAGCGCATGAGCCAGGTACTCGAGCGCCTGAAGGGCGGTGGTTTCGTACCCTTTGTCGAGCTGTTCACGCCGGAAGAGGGCAAGCTGGGGGTGGTGGTCACCTTCATGGCCATTCTCGAACTGGTGAAGGAAACGCTGGTGGAACTGGTGCAGAATGAGGCCTTCGCCGCCATTCATGTGCGGCTACGCCCGGCCTCTGTTGAAGAACCCGATGAACCTGAATGAACCGCGCGACCTGGCGTCGCTGATTGAAGCCTTCCTGCTGGCCTCGGGCAAACCCCAGTCTCTGGAGCGCTTGTACGAGCTGTTCGAAGAGGCCGAGCGCCCCGAGCCGAAGGTGTTTCGCCAGGCCCTGGAGGTGCTGGGCAAGTCGTGCCACGGCCGTGCGTTCGAACTCAAGGAGGTAGCCAGCGGTTACCGCCTGCAGATTCGCGAGGCGTATGCCCCCTGGGTGGGAAGGCTGTGGGAAGAGCGCCCCCAGCGCTACTCGCGGGCGCTGCTCGAAACCCTGGCCCTGATCGCCTACCGCCAGCCCATCACTCGCGGTGAAATCGAAGACGTACGTGGTGTGGCGGTGAACAGCAATATCGTCAAAACCCTGATGGAGCGTGAGTGGATTCGCGTGGTGGGCTACCGCGAGGTACCAGGCCGGCCCGCGATGTTCGCCACCACCAAGGCGTTTCTCGACCACTTCAACCTCAAAAGCCTGGAAGACCTGCCCGCCCTTGCCGCCCTGCGGGAAATGGAACCCGAGCCTCTGCTGGACCCGGATGACGCTCCGGTGCCCGCCCACTTGCAGGCGTTGGCTGATGCCAGTCTTGGGGAAGAGGAAGACCCTGCGCCACCGAAGGACGAAACCAGCTTTCGAAGCCTGTTGGTGGAGCTCGACGCCATGGAGCAGGGGCTCAAGACCGATTTCGACGACCTGCGCGAAACCGAGCCTGCCGCAGAGAGCCCGGGCAAACTGGAGCCTTGAGCGCTTCCACTGGGCAGAAAGGCCGCGTCTAGCTGTTAAAACCCGCTAAGCTGCGGTGCGTTCCCACGCTCAACCGCGTATGATGCGCGGCCTTTTGGCGCATTCGCTGCCAAATGCCTGTTTTCATTCCTACACCGGGAGGTGCCCAGATGAGTGAGCAAGACCTGCAACAAACCGAAATTACCCCACCCGCTGGCGAGAAGCTGCAGAAAGTGCTGGCGCGCATTGGCGTGGGCTCGCGCCGTGACGTCGAGGCCTGGATCAGCCAGGGCCGCATCAAGGTCAACGGCGTTGCCGCTACCCTTGGCCAGCGTGTCGACCTGCACGATGCCATTGCCGTTGACGGCAAGCTGATCAAGCGCGAGGAAGCCGCCGAGGCGACCCGCCGGGTGATCATGTACAACAAGCCCGACGGTGAAATCTGTACCCGTGACGACCCTGAAGGTCGCCCGACGGTGTTTGATCGCCTGCCGCGCCCGAAAGAGGGCCGCTGGATCAACATCGGCCGCCTAGACATCAACACCACCGGGCTGCTGCTGTTCACCACCGACGGTGAGCTGGCCAACCGCCTGATGCACCCTTCTTACGAGATGGACCGTGAATATGCGGTGCGGGTGCGTGGTGAGGTGGACGACGAGATGATCGAACGCCTGAAGGCGGGTGTGATGCTCGAAGACGGCCCGGCGAAATTCACCGACATCCAGAAGGCGCCGGGTGGTGAAGGCTTCAACCACTGGTACCACTGTGTGGTGATGGAAGGGCGTAACCGTGAGGTGCGTCGCCTGTGGGAGTCCCAGGGCATGGTGGTCAGCCGCCTGAAGCGCGTGCGTTTTGGCCCGGTGTTCCTCAATTCCGACCTGCCGATGGGCCGCTGGCGTGAAATGAGCCAGGGCGAAATCGACATCCTCGCCGCCGAAGTGGGCTTGCAGCCGGTAGCGCTGCCGGCCATGAACCTCAAGGCCAAGGACAAGATGGAGCGCCTGCAGCGCAAGTCGTCCCGCCCGTTGGGCCGTGGCGAGCGCGTGCGCAGCCTGCGCCCTGCGCAGGACGGTGCGCCCGAGCGCCCAGCCCGCGAAGAAACCCCGCGCAAGCCCAACCGCGGCAGTGCCGTGGCTGAGCGCCCAAGCGAAATGCGCAAGCGTACCGACAAGCCGCACGGCGACAAGCCAGCAGGCCGTGGGCGCGGCAAGCCACGCGGCTGATCGGCCTCGTTCGGCCTGTGAGATCGAGCGCCGCCAAAGCGGTGCCCGATCTCGCAAGCGCTACCTCTTCAGGCAAAATCCCCGCTAGCCTCATCCCCATCACCCGAACCGCAGCAACCTTTCAGGCGCCTGGCAAGTTTCCAAACCAATCTGTAAAAAAAACTATACGCCCACCCCCAGCCTATCCCTGCATTTCAGACTTTTCGTGCGTACGTAAAGAAATATTGCCGCCGCGACGCCGTCCACCTAGCCCATACCTCGTCACCCCCTCTTGCCCAAACCCCCGCCCCACGGTGTCATACCCCCCATTGCTACGTGCAACAGCCCGCCACAGAGCCCGGCTGCTAAAACAACAAATGGAGGCGCCATGTACGCCGATCACCCCGCCTTAAACGGCAAATCCCACAGGAACGCTGCGCTTTTCGCCGAAGAAAAGACGCGATGCGTTGACGCCTGCGCGTTTGCAGGGTTATACAGTGCGCCGCGTTTTACCTGTGACCCCTTTGCGTACCGCGCACTCCTGACCACACCAGGCTGATCCGCCCACGGCGGCACCTCGCTCAGGAAACCCAAGGTAATCACCTTGCCCATTCCGCTGCGCCACGAGCGCGGTGGGTCCGATTCCGTCACAGATAAAAACAATGCAGGTGACTTCGTTCATGACTGAACCCAACATGCATTCAGGCGAGCTCAAGCGGGGCCTGAAAAATCGCCACATCCAGTTGATCGCGCTGGGTGGCGCCATCGGTACGGGGCTGTTCCTGGGTTCGGCCGGGGTGATGAAGTCGGCAGGCCCGTCGATGATTCTGGGCTATGCCATCTGCGGCTTCATTGCCTTCCTGATCATGCGCCAGCTTGGCGAGATGATCGTCGAAGAGCCCGTGGCCGGTTCGTTCAGCCACTTCGCCCACACCTACTGGGGCGGCTTTGCGGGCTTTCTGTCCGGTTGGAACTGCTGGGTGCTCTACATCCTGGTAGGCATGTCCGAACTGTCGGCGGTGGGCAAGTATGTGCATTACTGGTGGCCGGAGATCCCGGTCTGGGTCACGGCGGCTGCGTTCTTCGTACTGATCAACGCCATCAACCTGATGAACGTGAAGCTGTTTGGCGAGGCTGAATTCTGGTTCGCCATCATCAAGGTGGTCGCCATCGTCAGCATGATCGCGCTGGGCGCCTACCTGCTCACCAGCGGCAATGGCGGCCCGGACGCGAGCCTGACCAACCTCTGGTCCCATGGCGGCTTCTTCCCCAATGGCGTGAGCGGCCTGGTGATGGCCCTGGCTTTCATCATGTTCTCGTTCGGCGGCCTGGAAATGCTCGGCTTCACCGCTGCCGAAGCGGACAAGCCGAAAACGGTCATCCCCAAGGCGATCAACCAGGTTATCTACCGGATCCTCATCTTCTACGTGGGCGCGCTGGTGGTATTGCTGTCGCTGACCCCGTGGGACACCCTGGTGGCGAGCATCGATGCCTCTGGCGGTAGCTACGGCAGCAGCCCGTTCGTTCAGGTGTTCTCACTGCTGGGCAGCGACGTGGCCGCCAACCTGCTGAACTTCGTGGTGCTGACGGCAGCGCTGTCGGTGTACAACAGCGGCACGTACTGCAATGCCCGCATGCTGCTGGGCATGGCTGAGCAGGGCGATGCACCCGCAGCGCTGGCCAAGGTCGACAGCCGTGGGGTGCCCGTGCGTTCGATTCTGGTATCGGCAGCGGTGACGCTGATCGCCGTGCTGCTCAATTACCTGATGCCGGCCAACGCGCTGGAAATGCTCATGTCGCTGGTGGTCGCAACGCTGGTGATCAACTGGGCGATGATCAGCTATTCGCACCTCAAGTTCCGCCAGCACCTGAACCGTAGCGGCCAGCAGCCGCTGTTCAAGGCGCTGTGGTACCCGTACGGCAACTACCTGGTGCTGGCCTTCGTGCTGTTCATTCTGGGCATCATGCTGCAGATTCCAGGCATCCAGAACTCGGTCTACGCGATTCCGGTATGGTTGCTGGTGATGTTTGTTTCGTACGTGGTCAAGTCACGTCGCAGCGCCAGTGCGCAGAACGCGGCAGGCGGCGTAGCCAAGTAAAGCGCTGCGGTCGAAGTAGCCGAAAACCCGAAGCCCCTGCACGGCTTCGGGTTTTTTATTGGCCGCTGCTGCCCGTTCAAATCTGCGCCAGCAACCAACCTTTGAATGCCTTGAGCGAAGGCAGCCCTTCGTTTCTGGGCGGGTAGATCAGGTAGTAGCTGCGCTCGCTGGCGAAGGCCATGCCAGGGCTGTAGAGCTCGCCTTTTGCCAGTTCATCCTCCACCAGAATGCGCGGCACCAGGCCGATGCCGATACCGGCCCGTACCGCCTGGATCAGGTGCGACGTCAACTCGAAGCTTGGCCCCAGGCGCATGGCCCGGTGCGGCAGGCCGTGGTGCGAAAACCATTCGCCCCAGGCATGGGGGTTGTTGGCCACGTTCAACAGCACCTGTTCGCTGATGCGCGCGGGCGGCCAGCCCTGGCGATCTGTGGTCGCCTGCGGGGGCAGGATGACCACCAGTTGCTCTGCATGCAGGCGGTGGCAGACCAACCCTGGCAGGTCATGGGTGGCCACGCCGATGGCTGCATCGATTTCGCTGGTGTCGAAGTCGATGGCTTCGATGCGTGAATGAATGTGCACCAGCATGCCAGGGTGCGCCTGGTAGAACGCGTGCAGGCGTGGCAGCAGCCATTTGGAGCCGAACGTGGGCAGGGTGGCCAGGCGCAGGGTGCCGACCCCGGACTGGTAGGCCAGCGCTTGCAAGGTCGCGCTGCGGATGCGCCCCAAGGCCTCGCTGAGTTCGCGCTGATAAAGGCGCCCCACATCGGTCAGCTGGACCTGGCGCCCCTCGCGGCGGAACAAGGTCAGCCCAAGCTGCTGCTCCAGGGCCTGCACCTGGCGGCTTACGGCACTTTGCGTCAGCGACAGCTCTGCGGCGGCGCGGGTGTAGCTCTGGTGCCGCGCTGCCGCCTCGAAGGCCAGCAGCAGCGACATGGATGGGGTGAGGTGGCGGTAATTCATTCATCAAAGTCATTAATAGCGGCAGGATTATCCGTTTGCCCCTTAGGCAAAACTACAGGAACATGGCCCCATACGTCATCAGGCCAGCAGCGACCCATGCCGGCACGACACTGATCCCGCGAACCGCCATTATTCCGAGGCCATCCATCGATGATCGCCCAGCTGCAAACCGTTGCCCCCACCGCCGATTACCCTGCATTCCTCCAGGCCCTGCGCGACAGCGGCTTTCGTGGCGAGATAAGCGCCGACTACGGCACCCGCACGGTGCTGGCCACCGACAACTCCATCTACCAGCGCCTGCCCCAGGCGGCGGTGTTCCCGCTTGATGCCGATGACGTGGCACGTGTGGCCACCTTAATGGGGGAGGCGCGTTTTCAAGCGGTGAAGCTGACGCCGCGTGGCGGCGGTACCGGTACCAATGGCCAGTCGTTGACCGACGGTATCGTGGTCGACCTGTCCCGGCACATGAACCGCATCCTCGAGATCAACGTGCAGGAGCGCTGGGTGCGGGTGCAGGCCGGTACGGTGAAGGACCAGCTCAATGCGGCCCTGAAACCCCACGGGCTGTTCTTTGCCCCGGAGCTGTCCACCTCCAACCGCGCCACCGTCGGCGGCATGATCAACACCGATGCCAGCGGCCAGGGCAGCTGCACGTACGGCAAAACCCGCGATCACGTGCTGGAGCTGCACAGTGTGCTGCTGGGTGGTGAGCACCTGCACAGCCAGCCGATCGACGACGCTGCGTTGCAGGCGGCGTGCGAAGCGCCGGGGCGTGTGGGCGAGGTGTATCGCATGGCCCGCGAGATTCACGACACCCAGGCCGAGCGTATCCAGGCCACTTTCCCCAAGCTCAACCGCTGCCTGACCGGCTACGACCTGGCACACCTGCGCGACGAGCACGGCCGCTTCAACCTCAACAGCGTGCTGTGCGGTGCCGAGGGTTCGCTGGGCTATGTGGTCGAGGCCAAGCTGAATGTGCTGCCGATTCCCA
Source organism: Pseudomonas sp. S32 (assembly GCF_016648095.1). Lineage (NCBI taxonomy): Bacteria > Pseudomonadati > Pseudomonadota > Gammaproteobacteria > Pseudomonadales > Pseudomonadaceae > Pseudomonas > Pseudomonas sp. S32. Next base: position 102,470 of record NZ_JACVVF010000012.1, on the reverse strand, counting down.
AGTACGCGGTGCTGGTGAACGTGCGTTACGGCAGCTTCATGGATGCCCTGCGCGATGCCAACGCGCTGATGGCCCACCGGCCCCTGTCGATCGAGACAGTCGATTCCAAGGTGCTGATGCTGGCGATGAAGGACATCGTCTGGCACAGCGTTGCCGAGTACTTCCCGGCCGACCCCGAGCGCCCAACCCTGGGCATCAACCTGGTGGAGTTCTGCGGCGACGACCCCGCCGAAGTCAACAACAAGGTGCAGGCGTTCATCGAGCACCTGCGCACCGACACCGGTGTCGAGCGCCTGGGCCACACCCTCGCCGAAGGCGCCGAGGCGGTGACCCGGGTCTACACCATGCGCAAGCGTTCTGTGGGTTTGCTGGGCAACGTGGAGGGTGAAGTGCGCCCGCAACCCTTCGTGGAAGACACCGCGGTGCCGCCAGAGCAACTGGCCGATTACATCGCCGACTTCCGCGCATTGCTCGATGGCTATGGCCTGGCCTACGGCATGTTCGGGCATGTGGATGCCGGGGTGCTGCACGTGCGCCCGGCGCTGGACATGAAAGACCCGGCTCAGGCTGCGTTGGTCAAGCCCATCTCCGACGCCGTCGCGGCGCTGACCCGCCGCTATGGCGGCCTGCTGTGGGGTGAGCATGGCAAAGGCTTGCGTTCGGAATACGTCCCTGAATACTTCGGCGAACTCTACCCGTCGCTGCAGCGGCTGAAGGCAGCGTTCGACCCCCATAACCAGCTCAACCCGGGCAAAATCTGCACCCCTGCCGGCAGTAACGAGGGCTTGACCCGGGTCGATGGCGTGACGCTGCGCGGTGACCTTGACCGTACCATCGACGAGCGGGTCTGGCAGAGCTTCGGCAGTGCGGTGCACTGCAACGGCAATGGTGCCTGCTACAACTACGACCCCAACGACGCCATGTGCCCGTCGTGGAAGGCCACCCGTGAACGTCGGCATTCGCCCAAAGGCCGCGCTTCGCTGATGCGCGAATGGCTGCGTCTGCAGGGCGATGCCGGTATAGACGTGCTGGCCAGCGCGCGTGGCCAGGTGGCCTGGCTTAAAGGCCTGCCGGCGCGCCTGCGCAACAATCGCGCCCGCCAGCAGGGGGAGGGCGATTTTTCCCATGAAGTGTACGACGCCATGGCCGGTTGCCTGGCGTGCAAATCCTGCGCAGGGCAATGCCCGATCAAGGTCAATGTGCCGGACTTCCGTTCGCGCTTCCTCGAGCTGTACCACGGGCGTTATCAGCGGCCCCTGCGTGACTACCTGATCGGTTCGTTGGAGTTCACCATCCCCTACCTGGCCCATGCGCCAGGGCTGTACAACGCGCTGATGGGGTCCAGGTGGGTCAGCCGCCTGTTGGCCGACAAGGTAGGCATGGTCGACAGCCCGCTGATCAGCCGCTTCAACTTCCAGGCCACCCTGACCCGCTGCCGCGTGGGCGTGGCTACGGTGCCGGCGCTGCGCGAGCTGACCCCGGCCCAGCGCGAGCGCAGCATCGTGCTGGTACAGGATGCGTTCACCCGCTACTTCGAGACACCGTTGCTGTCGGCCTTCATCGACCTGGCACACCGTCTGGGCCACCGTGTGTTCCTGGCGCCCTACAGCGCCAATGGCAAGCCTTTGCATGTGCAGGGCTTCCTGGGGGCATTCGCCAAGGCGGCCATCCGCAATGCTACTCAACTGCAAGCCCTGGCCGATTGCGGGGTGCCGCTGGTGGGCTTGGACCCGGCCATGACCTTGGTGTACCGCCAGGAGTACCAGAAAGTGCCTGGCCTGCAGGGTTGCCCGCAGGTGCTGCTACCCCAGGAGTGGCTGCTCAATGCCCTGCCAGAGCAGGCGACTGGCGCCACGGCCAGCTTCCGCCTGATGGCGCACTGCACCGAAAAAACCAATGCGCCCGCCAGCACCCGGCAGTGGGAGCAGGTATTCCAGCGTCTGGGTTTGAAGCTGGTGACCGAAGCTACCGGCTGTTGCGGCATGTCGGGCACGTATGGCCATGAGGCTCGCAACCAGCACACCTCGAAAACCATTTTCGAGCAGTCCTGGGCAACCAAGCTGGACAAGGAAGGGGAGCCGTTGGCAACGGGCTATTCGTGCCGCAGCCAGGTCAAGCGCATGACCGAGCGGCAGATGCGTCACCCATTGGAAGTGGTGTTGCAGTACGCCCGGGGTTGAGCCCCAGGTGTGGGGAGTGTGAAAACGTGATGACGGGGGTAGCCCGCAGGTCAGCCGTTTTCACACTGTCGGCGCGCGCGTTCTAGTCCTGTTCGGCGCTGGGTTGATCGTCACCCTCCTGCTCGCGTGCAGGTGCCGGCTCGGCGTGGGCGGTAACGGTGGGCTCTTCGGGGTTCAGGCTTGGGAAGGGAAAGTTCGGGATTTCATGCATCTCGTCGTTCCTCGCAAGTGTGAGTGAAAAGGCTGCGCCAGGCGCGTGTAAGGCTTCGCAAAGCTGAGGCAGGATACACAAGTCTGGGTGACAGTTTCGATTTTTCCCGTTCGCCGGTTGCTATAGCGGGCGGATACCGGACGGATCCGCCCGCCGCTATCACTTGCGGCCTTCGGCACCCTCGGCGACCTTGTCGGTGCGCGCGCACATGATGAAGTCGTTGCGGTGCAGGCCTTTGATCGAATGGCTCCACCAAGTCACCGTCACCTTGCCCCACTCGGTCAGCAGCCCGGGGTGGTGGCCTTCGGCCTCGGCGATTTCGCCGACCGCGTTGGTGAAAGCCAGGGCATGTTTGAAGTTCTTGAACAGGAACACGCGCTCCAGTTCCATATGGCCGTCACGGACTTCGATGTTCCAGTCCGGGATTTCGCGGATCAGTTCGGCCAGTTCCTGCTCGGTGACCTTTGGCGCATCGGCCCGGCAGGCTTCGCAGTGGGCTTGGTTCAAGGCGTTCATAGGGTATTTTCCAGTTCGAGTTGTTATCGGCAGGGCGGCTCAGGCAGCCGCCTTGGGCGGAAACTTCGGGGCGTGCAGGCCCAGCTGCGAAGCTTGCCGCACCATGCCCATGATGTCTTCGTGGGCCAGGTCAAACAGCCGCTTCATGTTCGGCAGCACGAAGTACAGCGGCTGCAGAATGTCGATACGGTAGGGCGTGCGCATGGCTTCGATCGGATCGAAGGCCTGGTGTTCCGGTTCGCCCGACAGGCTATACACGGTTTCCTTGGGTGACGAGAGAATACCGCCGCCGTAGATCTTGCGGCCCTGCGGGGTCTCCATCAGGCCGAATTCGATGGTCATCCAGTACAGCCTGGCCAGGAACACCCGCTGCTCCTTGCTCGCGGCCAACCCCAGCTTGCCATAGGTGTGGGTGAACTCGGCGAACCAGGGATTGGTGAGCAACGGGCAGTGGCCGAAAATTTCGTGGAAGATGTCGGGTTCTTGCAGGTAATCCAGCTCTTCAGCGGTGCGAATGAACGTGGCCACCGGGAAACGCTTGCTGGCCAGCAGTTCAAAGAAGGTCTGGAAGGGAATCAGTGCAGGTACGCGGGCAACCTGCCAGCCCGTGGTGGTACCGAGCACCTTGTTGATTTCACCCAGCTGCGGAATGCGGTCATGGGGCAGGCCGAGCAGCTCGATGCCGTCCAGGTACTCCTGGCAGGCGCGGCCTTCGATGACCTTCAGTTGGCGGGTGATCAGGGTATTCCACACCGCATGATCTTGCTGCGGGTAATCGATAAACCCCTGCGCATCGGGCTCTCTTGCCACGTACTGCGTGTGCTTCATGGGTGTCTCCTGGTGAACGCTGTTCTTGTTGTGTTCAGGACATGCATCAGGAATAGCGCTTCCGGGCGGCGGTTGCACCGGGTGGTGAGCACGGCATGGGGGTTAATAAGCGTGGGATTCGTAACGATTGTTTTACAAATCACGCTGGCCGTTGGAAAATCCGCTATATACAGACGGTAAATAGCCTGATCTTGGAAAGTTAACTTTACAGATTTTCACAGGCTCGATGATAAACATCGGGTCTTGGAGCGCGCATGCGTATCAAAGTGCATTGTCAGAACCGCATAGGCATCCTGCGGGACATCCTCAACCTGTTGGTGGAATACGGTATCAACGTGCTGCGCGGCGAGGTAGGGGGTGACCACGGCAATGCCATCTACCTGCATTGCCCGAATTTGATCAATCTGCAGTTCCAGGCGTTACGGCCCAAGTTCGAGGCCATTGCCGGGGTGTTCGGGGTCAAGCGGGTGGGGTTGATGCCCAGCGAGCGGCGGCACATGGAGCTCAATGCCTTGCTCGGGGCGTTGGAGTTTCCGGTGCTGTCCGTAGACATGGCGGGTAGCATCGTCGCCGCCAACCGGGCTGCGGCGCAGTTGCTGGGGGTGCGGGTAGACGAGGTGCCCGGCATGCCGCTGGCGCGTTACGTGGAGGACTTCGACCTGCCGCAGTTGGTGCGGGCCAACAAGTCGCGTATCAACGGGCTGCGGGTTCAGGTGAAAGGGGGCGTGTTCCTGGCGGATATCGCACCGCTTCAATCCGAGCACGATGACAGCGAGGCCCTGGCGGGTGCGGTGCTGACACTGCACCGCGCCGATCGTATCGGCGAGCGCATCTACAATGTGCGCAAGCAGGAGTTGCGCGGCTTCGACAGCATCTTCCAGAGTTCGCGGGTGATGGCCGCCGTGGTCCGTGAAGCGCGGCGCATGGCGCCGCTGGATGCGCCATTGCTGATCGAAGGCGAGACGGGTACGGGTAAAGAGCTGCTGGCCCGCGCCTGTCACCTGGCCAGCCCCCGTGGCCAGTCACCGCTGATGGCCCTCAACTGCGCCGGGTTGCCGGAATCCATGGCTGAAACCGAGCTGTTCGGCTATGGCCCCGGGGCATTCGAGGGCGCCCGTGCGGAGGGCAAGCTGGGGCTGCTGGAACTGACCGCTGGCGGTACGTTGTTCCTCGATGGGGTAGGGGAGATGAGCCCGCGGCTGCAGGTGAAGCTGCTGCGCTTTTTGCAGGACGGCTGCTTCCGAAGGGTGGGTAGCGACGAAGAGGTGTACTTGGATGTGCGGGTGATCTGCGCCACCCAGGTTGACCTGTCCGAACTCTGTGCGCGGGGTGAATTCCGCCAGGACCTGTACCACCGCCTCAATGTGCTGTCCTTGCATATTCCGCCCCTGCGTGAATGCATGGATGGCCTGGACGGGCTGGTGGAGCATTTTCTCGACCAGGCCAGCCGGCAGATTGGTTGCGCCCTGCCACGGTTGGCCGCCGCTGCACGGGAAAAACTGGCCGCCTATAACTGGCCGGGTAATGTACGGCAACTGGAAAACGTAGTGTTCCAGGCGGTTTCTTTATCGGAAGGAGGCGTGGTGAAAAGTGAGCATGTGCGCCTGCCTGATTATGGCGTCCGTCAACCGTTGGGGGATTTTTCGCTGGAGGGTGATCTTTCCGCGATTGTGGGGCGTTTTGAAAAGGCCGTGCTGGAAAGTTTGATGGGGGAGTTCAAGAGCAGTCGCGCATTGGGCAAACGGCTAGGCGTATCGCACACTACGATTGCCAACAAGTTGCGGGATTATCAACTCGGCAAGTCGCTGGACTAAACTTATTAATGATGACGCGTTAGGCAGTTATATAGGCTCCCTTTGGCGGCGGGTATCACCGCGAAGGGGCCCCACAGGGCCCCGTTCACACGGTATCACCCATTCGAGCAACCACCGCCCATGACGCGGTATTCAAGGATGTGTCGCTGGCCCTGCGAGTCTTCGTAGGTCATGCGCGCCGGTACCACTTCGCAGACATTGGGTACTTCGCTCAGGGAAATGACGTGGGCGATGTCCAGGTGCTGCGAGTAGCTGTACTGTTCGACCGGAATCTGCTCGGCAACCTTGACGTCGTCGGCCATTGCCGCACCGCACAAGCTGCCAAGTACCAATACCAGTAACGCTTTCATTTTTCGTTTACCTATATAAGGCCGTGAGGGGGTGCACGCGGCACACTGGGCGCCGCGACTGCAGTTGTTGCAATCAGTTACTTTAATAAGAAGATTAACGGTTGCCTGTGTGGGGGCGGGTGTCAGTCGTTAATCCATGTGCCGTTGTTGGCGAGGTGAATTCTAGGGCGGCGGTTCAACTTGAAACAGTGGCGCTTTTGATAAAGTGTTTTGGCAGAATTGGTAACAATCTTGTGGTCCGCCTGGGGCGTGCAATGCCGAGCGGTGAAGGCATGGCCTGCGCAGTTTCCAGCGACCTGCCGGGGAAATTACTACCAACGTCGAATGGCGTTTATCGCTCTGGTACAGTTACAACGGTCCCATACAAAAACAACTATTACACCGAGGTAAATAAGATGAGTGCGGCTCCACTGTATCCCGTTCGTCCCGAGATCGCGGCCACCACCCTGACCGACGAGGCCACCTACAAGGCCATGTACCAGCAATCGGTGATCAACCCGGACGGCTTCTGGCGTGAGCAGGCCCAGCGTCTGGACTGGATCAAGCCGTTCACCAAGGTCAAGCAGACCTCGTTCGACGACCACCATGTGGACATCAAGTGGTTCGCCGACGGCACTCTGAACGTTTCCTCCAACTGCCTCGACCGCCACCTCGAAGAGCGCGGTGACCAGCTGGCCATCATCTGGGAGGGCGACGACCCTTCCGAGCACCGCAACATCACCTACCGCGAGCTGCACGAGCAAGTCTGCAAGTTCGCCAACGCCCTGCGCGGGCAGGATGTGCACCGCGGTGATGTGGTCACCATCTACATGCCGATGATCCCCGAGGCCGTGGTGGCCATGCTGGCTTGTGCCCGCATCGGCGCGATCCACTCGGTGGTATTCGGTGGTTTCTCCCCTGAGGCCCTGGCCGGGCGCATCATCGATTGCAAGTCTAAGGTGGTAATCACTGCCGACGAGGGTGTGCGCGGTGGCCGCCGCACGCCGCTCAAGGGCAACGTCGACCTGGCGTTGACCAACCCGGAAACCAGCAGCGTGCAGAAGATCATCGTGTGCAAGCGCACCGGTGGCGACATCGCCTGGCACCAGCATCGCGACATCTGGTACGAAGACCTGATGAAAGTGGCCTCCAGCCACTGCGCACCGAAAGAAATGGGCGCCGAAGAAGCGCTGTTCATCCTCTACACATCCGGCTCCACCGGCAAACCCAAGGGCGTACTGCATACCACCGGTGGTTACCTGGTGTACGCAGCGCTCACCCATGAGCGCGTGTTCGACTACCGCCCGGGCGAGGTGTACTGGTGCACAGCCGACGTGGGTTGGGTGACTGGCCACAGCTACATCGTCTACGGCCCGCTGGCCAACGGGGCGACCACGCTGCTGTTCGAAGGCGTGCCGAACTACCCGGACATCACCCGCGTGTCGAAAATCGTCGACAAGCACAAGGTCAACATCCTGTACACCGCACCCACTGCCATCCGCGCGATGATGGCCGAGGGGCAGGCGGCGGTAGACGGCGCCGACGGCTCCAGCCTGCGCCTGCTGGGTTCGGTGGGTGAGCCGATCAACCCTGAAGCCTGGAACTGGTACTACAAGACCGTTGGCAAGGAGCGCTGCCCGATCGTCGACACCTGGTGGCAGACCGAAACCGGGGGCATCCTGATCAGCCCGCTGCCAGGTGCCACGGCCCTCAAGCCAGGCTCGGCCACCCGGCCATTCTTTGGTGTGGTGCCGGCCCTGGTGGACAACCTGGGCAACCTGATCGAGGGGGCCGCCGAGGGCAACCTGGTCATTCTCGACTCCTGGCCGGGCCAGTCGCGGTCGCTGTATGGTGACCACGACCGCTTCGTCGATACCTACTTCAAGACCTTCCGCGGCATGTACTTCACCGGCGACGGCGCGCGCCGCGACGAGGACGGCTACTTCTGGATCACCGGCCGTGTGGATGACGTGCTCAACGTGTCCGGCCACCGCATGGGCACCGCCGAGATCGAGAGCGCCATGGTGGCCCATGCCAAAGTGGCTGAAGCCGCCGTGGTGGGTGTGCCGCACGACATCAAGGGCCAGGGCATCTATGTCTACGTCACCCTCAATGCCGGCATTGAGCCTACCGAGCAATTGCGCCTGGAGCTGAAGAACTGGGTGCGCAAGGAAATTGGCCCGATCGCTTCGCCAGACGTCATTCAGTGGGCCCCGGGCCTGCCAAAAACCCGGTCGGGCAAGATCATGCGCCGCATCCTGCGCAAGATCGCCACCGGGGAGTACGATGCGTTGGGTGATATCTCTACCCTGGCAGACCCTGGGGTGGTGCAGCACCTGATCGACACACACAAGGCGATGAACCTGGCGACTGCCTGAGCGGGCCATCGCCGAAAAGCCGGCGGTTAGTGGCCCCCTGCAAACCCCGCCCGAGCATTCGGCGGGGTTTTTGCTTTATTGTTACCCGACATTCATCGGTAACCCGATCTGTCACCGCCGCGCACCACCCCGGGGCGCCAGGAAACACTCCGTGCCCATTCCAGGGCGTTTTCAAGGCGTTGGGCAGCTGGCGAAACGCCGGACTTGCCGTACTACAAGGCTTTGCCAATAATAGGCCCAGGAATTGCTAGACTCGTAGGTTCTATATTCTTGCGCTTTTGCATATTTTGCATAGGCTGTCAACATCGCCCGCAGTGGTTTCAAGCGCTTCTGTAAGTAGTTGTCGCTTTGAAGAAATATCGACTACCGGGCTGTCGTTAAAATGCCACTCACTCGCTCGTGGTCTGCGACCTTGGTCGAACCCTGCGCGGCTCGCGTTGTACCCATTCGCATATCGGGCAGCCGTTACCTGCCTTGTATTGCCCCGTACCGATGGAGTTACCTGATGAAGAAGCTCGCACTGCTTGGCGCCCTGGCGCTGTCTGTGTTTTCCCTGGTGTCGCAGGCCGATGAAAAACCGCTGAAAATCGGCATCGAAGCCGCTTACCCTCCGTTCGCCTTCAAACAGCCCGACGGCAGCATCGCCGGTTTCGACTACGACATCGGCAATGCGCTGTGCGCAGAAATGAAGGCCAAGTGCACGTGGGTCGAGCAGGAATTCGACGGCCTGATCCCCGCCCTGAAGGTGCGCAAGATCGACGCCATCCTGTCGTCCATGTCGATCACCGACGACCGCAAGAAGTCGGTTGACTTCACCAACCGTTACTACCTCACACCCGCGCGCCTGGTGATGAAGGAAGGCTCCACCGTCAGCGACAGCCTGGATGAACTCAAGGGCAAGAAGATCGGCGTGCAGCGCGGCTCGATCCACGACCGTTTCGCCAAGGAAGTGCTCGCACCCAAAGGCGCTACCGTTGTGCCTTACGGCACCCAGAACGAAATCTACCTGGATGTGGCGGCAGGCCGCCTGGACGGTACCGTGGCCGATGCCACCCTGCTGGAAGATGGCTTCCTGAAAACCGATGCGGGCAAGGGCTTTGCCTTCGTCGGCCCATCGTTCACCGACGTGAAGTACTTCGGTGACGGCGTCGGCATCGCCGTGCGCAAAGGGGACAAGGAAAACCTCGACCGCATCAACGCGGCCATCGCCGCCATCCGTGCCAACGGCACGTACAAAGAGATCGAGAAGAAGTACTTCAACTTCGACATCTACGGCCCGGAAACCAACTAAGGCTTCGGGCACCCCCTGTGTAATGGTGCAAACAGCAGAGGTTCTGAGGTTTGCACCATTTTTCATTCTCTAGGTCGAGGACCACAACATGTTGAAAGGCTACGGGGCAGTCATCCTCGACGGGGCGTGGCTGACGCTACAGCTCGCCCTGTCGTCGATGGCCCTGGCCATCGTGCTCGGCCTGATCGGCGTGGCGCTGCGCTTGTCGCCCGTGCGCTGGCTGGCCTGGCTGGGCGACCTGTATTCCACGGTGGTGCGCGGCATCCCGGACCTGGTGCTGATCCTGCTGATCTTCTATGGCGGGCAAGACATCATCAACCGCGTTGCGCCGCTGGTTGGCTACGATGACTACATCGACCTGAACCCGCTGCTGGCGGGTATCGGTACCCTGGGCTTCATCTTTGGCGCCTACCTGTCGGAAACCTTCCGTGGTGCGTTTCTGGGTATCCCCAAAGGGCAGGCCGAGGCGGGCGTTGCCTATGGCATGAGCGCCCGTCAGGTGTTCTTCCGTATCCAGGTGCCGCAGATGATCCGGCTGGCGATCCCGGGCTTTACCAACAACTGGCTGGTACTGACCAAGGCCACTGCACTGATCTCGGTGGTGGGCCTGCAGGACATGATGTTCAAGGCCAAGCAGGCAGCCGACGCCACGCGTGAGCCGTTTACCTTTTTCCTGGCGGTGGCCGCGCTGTACCTGGTGCTGACCAGCGTGTCGCTGCTGGCGCTGAAGTATCTGGAGCGCCGCTACTCGGTGGGCGTGAAGGTGGCTGAACTATGATCTTCGACTACAACGTGGTCTGGGACGCTTTGCCGATGTATATCGACGGCCTGCTGACCACGCTCAAGCTGCTGGCCATCTCCCTGTTCTTCGGCTTGCTGGCGGCCATTCCGCTGGGGTTGATGCGGGTGTCCAAGCAACCGGTGGTGAACCTCACCGCCTGGCTCTATACCTACGTGATCCGTGGCACACCGATGCTGGTGCAGCTGTTTCTGATCTACTACGGCCTGGCCCAGTTCGAAGCCGTGCGCCAGAGCGTGTTCTGGCCGTTGCTGTCCAGCGCCACGTTCTGTGCGTGCCTGGCCTTCGCCATCAACACCAGTGCCTACACCGCCGAAATCATCGCTGGCAGCCTGAAGGCCACGCCCCATGGCGAGATCGAAGCGGCCAAGGCCATGGGCATGTCGCGCATGAAGATGTACCGCCGCATCCTGTTGCCGTCCGCCCTGCGCCGTGCACTGCCGCAGTACAGCAACGAAGTGATCATGATGCTGCAGACCACCAGCCTGGCGTCGATCGTTACCCTGATCGACATCACCGGCGCTGCGCGTACGGTCAACGCTCAGTACTACCTGCCCTTCGAGGCCTATATCACGGCGGGCGTGTTCTACCTGTGCCTGACCTTCATCCTGGTGCGCCTGTTCAAGATGGCCGAACGCCGCTGGCTCGGCTACCTGGCGCCGCGCAAGCACTGACCGCTTTGTGAGAATCGACAGCATGTACAAACTCGAAGTCCAAGACCTGCACAAGCGCTACGGCAGCCATGAGGTGCTCAAGGGCGTTTCTCTGGCGGCCAAGGCTGGCGACGTCATCAGCATCATCGGCTCCAGCGGTTCGGGCAAGTCCACGTTCCTGCGCTGCATCAACCTGCTGGAGCAGCCCCACGCGGGCAAGATCCTGCTCAACAACGAAGAGCTGAAGCTGGTGGCAGGCAAGGACGGCGCGCTCAAGGCCGGCGACCCCCGCCAGTTGCAGCGCATGCGTTCACGCCTGGCCATGGTGTTCCAGCATTTCAACCTGTGGTCGCACATGACCGCGCTGGAGAACATCATCGAAGCCCCGGTGCATGTGCTGGGCATGAACCGCAAGGAAGCCCTGGAAAAGGCTGAGCATTACCTGGCCAAGGTGGGGGTGGCCCACCGCAAGGACGCCTTCCCGGGGCACATGTCGGGCGGTGAGCAGCAGCGCGTGGCCATTGCCCGCGCCCTGGCCATGGAGCCGGAAGTGATGCTGTTCGACGAGCCCACCTCGGCCCTGGACCCGGAGCTGGTGGGCGATGTGCTCAAGGTGATGCAGGCGCTGGCCCAGGAAGGCCGCACCATGGTGGTGGTCACCCACGAGATGGGCTTCGCCCGCGAGGTGTCCAACCAGTTGGTGTTCCTGCACAAGGGGCTGGTGGAAGAGACTGGCTGCCCGCGTGACGTGCTGGCCAACCCGCGCTCGGAGCGTCTGAAGCAGTTCCTGTCTGGCAGCCTCAAGTAAAGGCTGCTTTTTTGCACCACAATAGGGCATGCTGCGTTTCACGCGCAGCCTGACCCGGCGCACTGAATCGAACGACCCCAGGTTTCGGACCGCACTCTATGACCACCCAGCGAATCGGTTTTCTCATCTGGCCCAGTACCAGGCCCCTGACCTTGGCGCTGGCAGAGGAAGCCTTGCAGGTGGCGCAGCGGGTGCACCCTGAGGTGATCTACGACCTGCTCTTTCTGCAGGCCGAGCCTGCCCAGGACGGCAGCTGGCGCTTGCCTGGCGAGGCGTGGAACGGGCGCCTCGAAGGCTGCCACAAGCTGTTTGTGCTGGCCGACGAACCGCCTGCCGGTATAGGCGCCGCGCTGTCCACCGCCCTCAAGCAACTGGCCCGCAGTGGGTGCATGGTGGGCGGGTTGTCTGCCGGGGTGTATCCGCTGGCCATGCTGGGCCTGCTGGACGGTTACCGGGCGGCGGTGCATTGGCGTTGGCAGGATGATTTTGCCGAGCGTTTCCCCAAGGTAATTGCCACCAGCCACCTGTTCGACTGGGACCGCGACCGCCTCACGGCCTGCGGCGGCATGGCGATAACCGACCTGCTGCTGGCGGTGCTGGCCCGTGATCACGGGGCAGAGCTGGCGGGGGCTGTGTCGGAGGAGCTGGTGGTCGAGCGCATCCGTGAAGGGGGCGAGCGCCAGCGGATCCCGTTGCAGAACCGGCTGGGGTCCAGCCATCCCAAGCTCACCCAGGCGGTGCTGCTGATGGAGGCCAACATCGAAGAGCCCCTGACCACCGACGAAATCGCCCAGCACGTGTGCGTTTCGCGCCGGCAACTGGAGCGCATCTTCAAGCAGTACCTGAGCCGGGTGCCGAGCCAGTATTACCTGGAACTGCGCCTGAACAAGGCGCGGCAGATGCTGATGCAGACCAGCAAGTCGATCATCCAGATCGGCCTGTCGTGCGGGTTCTCTTCAGGGCCGCATTTTTCCAGCGCCTACCGCAATTTCTTCGGCGCCACGCCGCGGGAAGACCGCAACCAGCGGCGCAGCAGCAGCCCGTTCGAATTGAGTTCGGCGGCGGTCGACAAAGGCTGAGTTCGTCGCAACGTAGTCTTGTAGGCGCCGCACCCCTGCCGGTGAACACCTCACAGCCCCTCTATATGTGAACACCCGTTCACCCAGTCTTCGCTCTGCCGTACACTGCGCGATTGCGACAGTGTTTGTCGCATTGCCGAAAGCCTGGTTAAAACCGGGTGTTGCGCTGTAACAAGTTGTCGCTTGGCCGCAAGGCCGGGCGCAGTCCAATCCTTACAATCCCCCCATCGCTCGCCACTTCCAGGCCAGCGTTCCTCTTCAGGAGACTCAGATGTCCGTTGAGCAAGCCCCGGTGCAACGTGCCGATTTCGATCAGGTAATGGTCCCCAACTATTCCCCGGCGGCGTTCATTCCTGTGCGAGGCGAGGGCTCCCGCGTCTGGGACCAGACCGGTCGCGAGCTGATCGACTTCGCGGGCGGCATCGCGGTCAACGCCCTGGGGCATTGCCACCCGGCGCTGGTCAAGGCCCTGACCGAGCAGGCCAACACCCTCTGGCACGTTTCCAACGTCTTCACCAACGAGCCAGCACTGCGCCTGGCTCACAAACTGGTGGAGGCCACCTTCGCCGACCGTGCGTTCTTCTGCAACTCGGGCGCCGAGTCCAACGAAGCGGCCTTCAAACTGGCCCGCCGCGTAGCCCACGACCGCTTTGGCCCGGAAAAACACGAGATCATCGCCACGGTCAACAGCTTCCACGGCCGTACCCTGTTCACCGTCAGTGTGGGTGGGCAGCCCAAGTATTCCGACGGTTTCGGCCCGAAGATCACCGGTATCAGCCATGTGCCCTACAACGACCTGGAAGCGTTGAAGGCACAGATCTCCGACAAGACCTGCGCGGTGGTGATCGAGCCGATCCAGGGCGAAAGCGGTGTGGTCCCGGCAGACAAGGCCTACCTTGAAGGTGCCCGCGCGCTGTGTGACCAGCACAATGCCTTGCTGATCTTCGACGAAGTGCAGACCGGTGTTGGCCGCACCGGCTCGCTGTATGCCTATCAGCATTACGGCGTCACCCCGGATATTCTCACCAGCGCCAAGAGCCTGGGTGGCGGCTTCCCCATCGGGGCCATGCTCACCACCGCCGAACTGGCCAAGCACCTGGCCGTCGGCACCCACGGCACCACCTACGGCGGCAACCCGCTGGGCTGCGCAGTCGCCTGTGCGGTGCTGGATGTGGTCAATACGCCGCAGACCTTGGCGGGCATCAAGGCCAAGCACGAACGCTTCAAGTCGCGCCTGGAAACAATCGGCAGCACCTACAACCTGTTCAGCCAGGTGCGTGGCGTGGGGCTGCTGCTGGGCTGCGTGCTGACACCCGCCTGGCAGGGCAAGGCCAAGGACGTGCTCAATGCGGCCGAGAAAGAAGGCGTGATGGTGCTGCAGGCCGGCCCAGACGTGGTGCGTTTCGCGCCCAGCCTGGTGGTGGAAGATGCCGACATCGATGCCGGCCTGGACCGCTTCGAACGTGCTGTGGCCACGCTGACCCAGGCTTGACCCGGCCTGCTGTGCCTTCACCGGCCTGGCCCCACTCGGGGCAGGCCGGTGAAACCCGATTTCAGTGCAGGTGCCCAGGCGCCTGCCGTTTTTACGTGCCGCCGTGAACGGCACGTCTTCCAAAGGAGTGACACCATGCTGGTGATGCGCCCTGCGCAAATGGCTGATCTGAACGAAGTGCAGCGCATGGCTGCAGACAGCCCGATTGGTGTCACGTCCTTGCCGGACGATACTGCCCGCCTAGGCGACAAGATCGCCGCCTCTGAAACATCCTTTGCCGCCGAGGTGAGCTTCAACGGCGAGGAAAGTTATTTCTTCGTGCTCGAAGACAGCCAGACCGGCCAGTTGGCCGGTTGCTCGGCCATCGTTGCGTCGGCCGGCTATTCCGAGCCGTTCTACAGTTTTCGCAACGAAACCTTCGTCCACGCCTCGCGCGAGTTGAAGATCCACAACAAGATCCACGTGCTTTCGCTGTGCCATGACCTGACGGGCAACAGCCTGCTGACCAGCTTTTACGTGCTGCCAGAACTGGTGAACAGCGGTTGGGCAGAACTCAACTCTCGCGGCCGCCTGCTGTTCATGGCGGCCCACCCGGAGCGCTTTGCCGATTCGGTGGTCACCGAAATAGTCGGCTTCAGCGACGAGCAGGGCGAGTCGCCGTTCTGGGATGCCATTGGGCGTAACTTCTTCGACCTCAACTACGCCGATGCCGAGCGCCTGTGTGGGCTGAAAAGCCGCACGTTCCTCGCCGAGCTGATGCCGCATTACCCGATCTACGTGCCGCTGTTGCCTGACCAGGCGCAAGAGGCCATGGGCCAGGTGCACCCGAGGGCACAGATCACGTTCGACATCCTCATGCGTGAAGGCTTCGAAACCGAGCACTACATCGACATCTTCGATGGCGGCCCCACCCTGCATGCGCGCACTTCTGGCATCCGTTCCATCGCCCAGAGCCGCGTGGTGCCGGTGAAAGTCGAGCAGGCCGCCGGCAAGGGCGGGCGCCCGTACCTGGTGTGCAATGGCCAGTTGCAGGACTACCGCGCCGTGCTGCTGGACCTGGACTGGGTGCCTGGCAAGCCAGTGAGCCTGAGCCAGGAAGCGGCAGATGCATTAGGGGTGGGCGAGGGTGCCAGCGTGCGCCTGGTCGCCGCTTGAGGCCTGAGGGCGACGTTGCAGGTTTAGACGTGTTTCGCGCCGGCCGATGCCGACGCACAAGGAGATAGCATGATCGTTCGTCCTGTACGCAGCAGCGACTTGCCTGCGTTGATCGAGCTGGCGCGCAGCACCGGCACCACCGGCCTGACTACCCTGCCGGCCAACGAAGAGCGCCTTGGGCATCGCGTGGGCTGGGCGGAAAAGACCTTCCGTGGCGAAGCCGAGCGTGGCGATACCGATTACCTGTTCGTGCTGGAAAACGACGAAGGCCTGGTGGTGGGCATCAGTGCCATCGCCGGCGCCGTGGGCCTGCGCGAACCCTGGTACAACTACCGGGTCGGGTTGACGGTGAGCGCCTCCCAGGAACTGAAGATCTACCGCGAGATTCCCACGCTGTTCCTGGCCAACGACCTGACCGGCAACTCCGAACTGTGCTCGTTGTTCCTGCGCCATGACCACCGCTGCGGCCTGAATGGCCGCCTGCTGTCGCGGGCACGCATGCTGTTCATCGCCGAGTTTCCCGAGCTGTTCGGCAAGAAGATCATTGCCGAAATGCGCGGCATGTCCGACGCCCAGGGCCGCTCGCCGTTCTGGGAGTGCCTGGGCCGGCACTTCTTCAAGATGGAATTCAGCCAGGCCGACTACCTGACGGGCGTGGGCAACAAGTCGTTCATCGCTGAGCTGATGCCCAAGTTCCCGTTGTATACCTGCTTCCTGTCCGAGGCGGCGCGCAGCGTGATCGGCCGGGTGCACGCCGATACCGAGCCGGCCTTGGCGATGCTCAAGCAGGAAGGCTTCAACTACCAGGGCTACGTTGACATCTTCGACGCCGGGCCGGCCATCGAGTGCGACACCGACAGGATCCGTGCGGTGCGTGATAGCCAGACCCTGGTACTGGCAATCGGTACCCCGGGCGACGACGCCACCCCTTACATCATTCACAACCGCAAGCGTGACGATTGCCGCATCACGGCTGCACCCGCGCGCCTGGCTGCCGGTACGCTGGTGGTCGACCCGCTGACCGCCAAGCGCCTGCGCATGGGCGCCGGGGACAACGTACGCGCCGTGCCGCTTTCGGCAGGCCGGGAGGGCCAGCGATGACTACCCACTACATTGCAGGTCGTTG
Source organism: Pseudomonas sp. S32 (assembly GCF_016648095.1). NCBI lineage: Bacteria > Pseudomonadati > Pseudomonadota > Gammaproteobacteria > Pseudomonadales > Pseudomonadaceae > Pseudomonas > Pseudomonas sp. S32. The sequence goes on along the minus strand of NZ_JACVVF010000012.1, from coordinate 85,811 downwards.
GCACGCCGGCCACGGCGAAGCGTTGCAATCGCTCAACCCGGTGACCCAGGCTGTGGTCTGGCAAGGGCAAGGCGCCGATGTGGGCCAGGTGGAGGCTGCGGTACAAGCGGCCCGGCAGGCCTTTCCGGCCTGGGCTCAGCTTAGCCTGGAGGCGCGCATCAGCGTGCTGGAACAGTTCGCTGCGCAGCTCAAGCTGCATGCCGATGCGCTGGCCTACTGCATTGGTGAAGAAACCGGCAAACCGTTATGGGAATCGGCCACCGAAGTCACCAGCATGATCAACAAGGTGGCCATCTCGGTACAGAGCTACCGGGAGCGCACCGGTGAGAAAAGCGGGCCGCTGGCCGACGCCACCGCTGTGCTGCGGCACAAACCCCACGGGGTGGTCGCCGTGTTCGGGCCTTACAACTTCCCCGGTCACCTGCCCAACGGCCACATCGTGCCAGCCCTGCTGGCCGGCAACTGCGTGGTGTTCAAGCCCAGCGAGCTGACGCCCAAGGTCGCGGAGCTGACGGTCAATTGCTGGGTGGCCGCCGGCCTGCCCGCAGGCGTTCTGAACCTGGTGCAGGGGGGCCGCGAAACCGGTGTGGCGCTGGCTGCCAACACGGGCATCGATGGGCTGTTCTTCACCGGCTCCAGCCGCACCGGCAACCTGCTGCACCAGCAGTTCGCCGGCCGCCCGGACAAGATCCTGGCCCTGGAGATGGGCGGCAACAACCCGCTGGTGGTGGATGAGGTCAAGGATGTGCAGGCGGCGGTGTACACCATCATCCAGTCGGCATTCATTTCCGCCGGCCAGCGCTGCACCTGCGCGCGGCGCCTGCTGGTGCCGCAGGGGGCATGGGGTGACGCGCTGCTGACGCGCCTGGTTGAGGTGTGCAAAACCGTGACCGTGGGGGCTTTCGACCAGCAGCCTGCGCCGTTCATGGGCTCGGTCATCTCGTTGCAGGCCGCCCAGGCACTGCTCAGCGCCCAGGCCGACCTGGTGGCCAAAGGCGCGGTACAGCTACTGGGCATGACCCAGCCGCAGCCAGGCGCAGCGTTGCTGACACCGGGCATTGTCGATGTTACAGCCGTTGCCGAGCGCCCGGATGAGGAGTTCTTCGGCCCGCTGCTGCAGGTGGTTCGCTACGCAGGCCTGGATGCTGCCATCGACGAAGCCAATGCCACCCAGTACGGCCTGGCTGCGGGGCTGCTCTCAGACTCCCGCGCCCGTTACCAGTACTTCTGGCTGCGCAGCCGCGCCGGCATCGTCAATTGGAACAAGCAACTGACCGGAGCTGCCAGCAGCGCGCCGTTCGGCGGCGTGGGTGCCAGTGGCAACCACCGCGCCAGCGCCTACTACGCGGCCGACTATTGCGCGTACCCGGTGGCTTCGCTGGAGGCCGACAGCCTTGCATTGCCGGCGACCCTGACGCCGGGCATCACCCTATAACAACGGTCGGAGCCTAGCCGATGAAATCCTACGAAGTAAATTTTGATGGCCTAGTGGGGCCGACCCACAACTATGGCGGGCTGTCCTACGGCAACGTGGCCTCCCAGAGCAACAGCCAGCAGGGCTCCAACCCCCGCGAGGCGGCGCGCCAGGGCCTGGCGAAAATGAAAGCGCTGGCCGACATGGGTTTCAAGCAGGGTGTGCTGGCCCCTCAGGAGCGCCCTGATGTAGCCGGGCTGCGCCAGCTGGGCTTTACCGGCAGCGACGCTGACATCATCCAGCGTGCTGCGCGTGAGGCCATGCCGCTGCTGGTGGCCAGTTGTTCGGCTTCCAGTATGTGGGTGGCCAACGCCGCCACGGTCAGCCCCAGTGCCGACACCGTCGACGGGCGCGTGCATTTCACGGCCGCCAACCTCAACTGCAAGTACCACCGCAGTATCGAACACCCCACCACTAGCCGGGTACTGGCGGCCATGTTCCAGCACCAGGCCCACTTCGCGCACCACCCCGCGTTGCCGGCCGTTGCTCAGTTCGGCGATGAGGGCGCCGCCAACCACACCCGGTTCTGCCGCGCCTATGGCGAGCCTGGCGTGGAGTTTTTCGTCTACGGGCGTAGTGCCTTCGACAGCCGCTACCCGGCGCCGCAGAAATACCCCGCCCGGCAGACTCTCGAGGCGTCCCAGGCCGTGGCGCGCCTGCATGGGCTGCGCGAGGACGGCGTGGTCTATGCTCAGCAGAACCCGGCGGTGATCGACCAGGGTGTGTTCCACAACGACGTGATTGCGGTGGGCAACGGCGAGGTGCTGTTCCACCACGAGGACGCCTTCCTGGACAGCGAGGCAGTGCTCGACCAGTTGCGCGGCAAGCTGGCCGGCAAGGGCGGTACCTTGCAGGCCATTGGCGTGCCACGGGCGGCAGTGACGGTAGAGGATGCAGTGCGTTCCTACCTGTTCAACAGCCAACTGCTCAGCCGCGCCGACGGCTCGATGCTGCTGGTGGTACCCGAAGAATGCCGCAACAACGAGCGGGTCTGGGCTTACCTGGAGCAACTGACCACCCAGGGTACGCCCGTGCAGGAGGTGCAGGTGTTCGACCTTAAGCAGAGCATGCGCAACGGCGGTGGGCCTGCCTGCCTGCGCCTGCGTGTAGCCCTGACTGAAACGGAACTGGCGGCGGTGAACCAAGGCGTTATCATGACCGCCCCGCTGTACGACACGCTGCTGCAGTGGGTTGACCGCCACTACCGCGACCGCTTGGTCGATTCGGACCTGGCCGACCCGCAGTTGCTGGTGGAGTGCCGAACCGCACTGGATGAATTGACCCAGATACTCAAGTTGGGCTCGGTATACCCGTTCCAACGCCAACCTTGAAGAGAGACTTTGCAATGACCGATGCCCTGCGCCTGATCCTTGAAGATGAAGACGGCACCCAGCTGGAAACCTCGTGCACCCGCTTTGCCGTGGTCTGGCAAGGCAAGGAAGTGTGGATTCAGCAGGACGGCCGTGGCCAGCTGCTGATCGGGGTGGACGTGGATGAAGACGACACCGAATACGCCAACCTGCTGCTGCGCCCGATGGCCACCAACCTGGTCAGCCTGCAGCTGGAGATGGAGCCGGCAGAAGTGGGTGAAGACGACGATCACGTGCACGGCCCGGACTGCGGCCACCACCACTAAGGAAGCCCGCTATGCTCGCCCTTGGCAAACTGCTTGAGCTGACCCTTACCGGCCATGAACCGGCCGAGAAGACCCAAGTGACCACCAAGGGCGTGCGTTTGCGCTGGTTGGGGCAAGGCGCGCTGGAAGTGCGCCCCGCCGAAAGCGACGACTGCGGCCTCGATGTGTTGCTGTCTGCCGGCATTCATGGCAACGAGACGGCCCCTATAGAACTGCTTGAGCAATTGCTGCACGGTGTGGCCAAGGGCGAAATCGTGCCCAGGGCGCGGGTGCTGTTTCTGTTCGGTAACCCCGCTGCCATCATCAAGGGCGAGCGTTACATCGAACAGGACATCAACCGCCTGTTCAATGGCCGCCATGAGCAGACCAGCGGCATGGAGGCCTTGCGGGCTGCAGAGCTTGAGCAGTTTGCCCGGGTGTTCTTCAGCAAGCCAGGCCGCAGCCGCCTGCACTACGACCTGCACACGGCCATTCGTGGCTCGAAGGTCGAGCAGTTCGCCCTGTACCCCTTCAAGGAGGGCCGCCAGCATTCGCGCCGTGAGCTGGCACGGCTGGCGGCGGCGGGCATGCAGGCGGTGCTGCTGCAGCGCAAGCCGTCCATCACGTTCAGTGCCTTCACCTATGAACAACTCGATGCCGAAGCCTTTACGCTGGAACTGGGCAAGGCGCGGCCGTTTGGCCAGAACGACGAGGTGAACCTCGACAAGCTGGCAGCGCGCCTGGTACGCATTCTGGAGGCGACCGAGCCGCAGGCAGAGCAGTCACTCGATGGGCTGCAACTGTTCAGTGTGGCCCGTGAAATCATCAAGCACAGCGACAGTTTCCACTTGCACCTGCCCGCCGAAATCGAAAACTTCTCTGAATTGAGCAAGGGCTACCTGCTGGCCGAAGACTTGGCAGAAATGCGCTGGGTGGTGGAAGAAGAGGGCGCGCGCATCATCTTCCCCAACCCGAAGGTGAAGAACGGCCTCAGGGCCGGGATCCTGATCGTGCCCAGCGAGGGGCACGACCTTTCGCCCTGAACCGCTCAGCCGCCGGTAGCCGGGGCGGGCAGCAGCAGGTCTGGCGCCAGCGCGTCGTAGGCTTGTTGCAGCAGCCTTGCCAGTGTGGTCAAACCGTCCAGGCCGCTGGCTTCGTACGGGTCATAGAGCACCGCGGTGTAGTCGCCTGACAACCGGTGGGCATGCTCGTTGGGGATCACCCGCTCCAGGTCGAAGCCCGGGCCGAACTGGGCCGGGCCCGCATAGCACTGCATCAGCACCATGTCCGGCACGGTTTCGTAGCGCTGGCGTGCGGTGTCCAGCAACTGCTTGAGCGCCGGGTAGCCGGGCAGCAGCAGCAACTGCTCGTACACCCTTGCCTGGAACTGGGGGGTGCCAAACAGGTACAGGTTGTCGAGCGCCGTCACATCGAAGCGGTTGTCCGGGTTGGCATGGCTGTCCACGCGCAGCGGCTGGGCGATACCTTCACCGATGCCTGCCGGCGCGTCGGTACCCAGAAACAGCAGGTGCAGGCGTTGCTCGGCAGTGGCGGGCTGGATGATGAACGTTTGGCCGGCCACTTTCAGGGTGATGTCCTTGTCCTGGCTCAGCTCCACATCGGTGCTCGACAACCACGCCAGGATCTCGTCGCATTCCCCGATGTTCTCATCGCCATCGTAGGCGGTGATCAGCCTGCGCTGGAGGGTTGCCAGTGGCGAGGTGTGCAGGTCGAACAGCTCGTAATCGTAATAGACCCGTGTGCTGTGCAGGCCGGCTTCGCTCACGATGTCGTGGGCAATGGCTTCATCCATTTCGCCGTGGACCGCAACCCGGGTTTTGTCATTTGCATCCAGCAGGTGTGTGGTTGCTACGGGTGTCGTCATGTTCGGGGCCTCCAGAGAATGAAAGGCCAGACTACGGTGAGCGCGGCAGCACGGTGCATTGCACATCTAGCACCGTGCGGGTGAGGGCTGTGCTACCGCCAGAGCAGGGCGAGCGTAGATGAAATCCTTTTAACTCACCGTCTGTTCCATTTTGCTCGGGCATGAGCGCTAATGGCTTGCCAGTAGCAAAAGGCAGGCTTTAGCATCGGCGCATGTCGTTTTCGCTTGCATGCCCCGAAAAACCGCCGAAAGCGCGGTTTGTGTCGCATAAACACACTGCATCGAGACTACAGGACCGATATAATGCGGCCCTTTGCCGTCGTTTCGTCGACGCTTTGCCCAGACGGGCCGCCGTTTCCGTGGAAGAACCTATGAAAAGCGCAGAAATCCGTGAAGCCTTCCTTCGCTTCTTCGAAGAGCAGGGACATACCCGAGTCGCGTCCAGTTCGCTGATTCCGAACAACGACCCCACCCTGCTGTTCACCAATGCCGGCATGAACCAGTTCAAGGACTGCTTCCTCGGTGCGGAGAAGCGCGCCTACACCCGTGCTGTCAGCAGCCAGAAGTGCGTGCGCGCCGGTGGTAAGCACAACGACCTGGAAAACGTCGGCTACACCGCGCGCCACCACACCTTCTTCGAAATGCTGGGCAACTTCAGCTTTGGCGACTATTTCAAGCGTGACGCCATCACCTTTGCCTGGACCTTCCTGACCTCGGACAAGTGGCTGAACCTGCCCAAGGACAAGCTCTGGGTCACCGTCTACGCCACCGACGACGAAGCCTACGACATCTGGACCAAAGAAGTCGGCGTGCCTGCCGAGCGCATGGTACGCATCGGCGACAACAAGGGCGCACCCTACGCGTCGGACAACTTCTGGACCATGGGCGACACCGGCCCGTGCGGCCCGTGCACCGAGATTTTCTACGACCATGGCGCCGACATCTGGGGCGGCCCACCCGGCTCCCCCGAGGAAGACGGCGACCGCTACATCGAGATCTGGAACAACGTCTTCATGCAGTTCAACCGCACCGCGGACGGTGTACTGCACCCGCTGCCGGCCCCTTCGGTAGACACCGGCATGGGCCTGGAGCGTATCAGCGCCGTGCTGCAGCATGTGCACTCGAACTATGAGATCGACCTGTTCCAGAACCTGCTGGCGGCGGCTGCCAAGGCCATCGGCTGCAGCAATGAAGGCCAGGCCTCGCTGAAGGTGGTCGCCGACCATATTCGCTCCTGCGGTTTCCTGATCGCCGACGGTGTGCTGCCGTCCAACGAAGGCCGTGGCTACGTGCTGCGTCGCATCATCCGCCGCGCGTGCCGCCACGGCAACAAACTGGGTGCAAAGGGCAGCTTCTTCTACCAGATCGTCGGCGCACTGGCGGCCGAGATGGGTGAAGCCTTCCCTGAGCTGAAAAACCAGCAGGCGCACATCGAGCGTGTGCTCAAGGCTGAAGAAGAGCAGTTTGCCAAAACCCTCGAGCAGGGCCTGCGCATCCTCGAGCAGGACCTGGCCCAGCTTCAGGGCGACGTTGTACCAGGCGACGTGGTGTTCAAGCTGTACGACACCTACGGCTTCCCCATGGACCTGACCGCCGACATTGCCCGCGAACGCGAGCTGACCATCGACGAGGCTGGCTTCGAGCGTGAAATGGACGCGCAGCGTGAACGTGCGCGCTCCGCCAGCGCCTTCGGCATGGACTACAACAGCCTGGTCAAGGTCGACAGCGCCACCGAGTTCCTGGGTTACGACGCTACTGAAGGCGAGGGCAAGATCATCGCCCTGTACAAGGACGGCCAGGCGGTGGACCAGCTGGGCGAGGGCGAGCAGGGTGTGGTCGTGCTTGACCGCACACCGTTCTACGCCGAGTCCGGCGGCCAAGTGGGCGACTCCGGTTTCCTGCAGGCCGGTGCTGCGCGTTTCGATGTGCGCGACACCACCAAGACCGGTGGCGCGTTCCTGCATCATGGTGTGGTGGCCAGCGGTGCGCTGGTAATTGGTTCGCCGGTGCAGGCCAAGGTTGACGAGCAGGTGCAACACGCCACCTCGCTGAACCACTCCGCTACCCACCTGCTGCATGAGGCCCTGCGCCAGGTGCTGGGCGAGCACGTGCAGCAGAAAGGCTCGCTGGTCGACAGCCAGCGTCTGCGCTTCGACTTCAGCCACTTCGAGGCGGTTAAACCGGAGCAGATCAAGGCCCTGGAAGACATCGTCAACCGCGAAGTGCGCAGGAACACGCCGGTGCAAACCGAGCTGACCGACATCGAGACCGCCAAGGCCAAGGGTGCCATGGCGCTGTTCGGCGAGAAGTACGGTGATACCGTGCGCGTGCTGACCATGGGCGGTGATTTCTCGGTGGAGCTGTGCGGCGGCATTCATGCCAAGCGCACCGGTGACATCAGCGTGTTCAAGATCATCAGCGAAGGTGGCGTGGCTTCCGGCGTGCGCCGTATCGAAGCCGTCACCGGCGCTGCCGCGCTGGCCTACCTGAACGCTGCCGAAGAGCAGGTGAAGGAAGCCGCGCAACTGGTGAAAGGTAACCGCGACAACCTGATCGACAAGCTGTCGGCTGTGCTCGAGCGCAACCGCCAGCTGGAGAAGCAGCTGGAACAGCTGCAGGCCAAGGCCGCCAGCGCCGCAGGGGATGATCTCTCCAATGCGGCCGTGGAGGTCAAGGGCGCCAAGGTGCTAGCCGCCCGCCTGGATGGGCAGGATGGTAAAGCGCTGCTCGCCCTGGTCGATCAGCTGAAGAACAAGCTCGGCCATGCAGTGATCCTGCTGGGCGGCGAGCATGAGGGCAAGGTCGTGCTGGTGGCCGGCGTGACCAAAGACCTCTCCGGCCAACTCAAGGCTGGCGAACTGATGAAACAAGCCGCTGCGGCAGTGGGCGGCAAGGGCGGCGGGCGCCCGGACATGGCACAGGGCGGTGGCGTAGACGTCGCCGCGCTGGACCAGGCCCTGGCGCTGGCCGTGCCGTTCGCAGAGCAGGGACTTTGAGATGACGGGCAGGGCGGCCTGGGTGCCGCCTTGCCCTTCATGTTGGATTGTTTTTTGGGGCCCTTTGGGCTGAGGCACCATTGAAATGGCGTTGATCGTACAGAAATTTGGCGGCACCTCTGTCGGTTCCATCGAGCGGATCGAACAGGTAGCCGATAAGGTCAAGAAACACCGCGAAGCGGGCGACGACCTGGTGATCGTGCTGTCGGCCATGAGCGGTGAAACCAATCGCCTGATCGACTTGGCCAAGCAGATCAGCGAGCAACCGGTTCCGCGTGAGCTGGACGTGATCGTGTCCACCGGCGAGCAAGTGACCATTGCCCTGCTGGCCATGGCCCTGATCAAGCGTGGTGTGCCGGCGGTGTCCTATACCGGCAACCAGGTGCGCATCCTCACCGACAGCGCGCACAACAAGGCGCGTATCCTGCAAATCGATGACCAGAAGATTCGCGCCGACCTCAAGGCCGGGCGCGTGGTCGTGGTAGCGGGCTTCCAGGGTGTGGATGAGCATGGCAGCATCACCACCCTGGGGCGTGGCGGCTCCGACACCACTGGTGTGGCCCTGGCGGCTGCATTGAAGGCTGACGAGTGCCAGATCTACACCGATGTCGATGGCGTCTACACCACCGACCCACGGGTGGTGCCGCAGGCCCGTCGCCTGGAGAAGATCACCTTCGAAGAGATGCTGGAAATGGCCAGCCTCGGTTCCAAGGTGCTACAGATCCGTTCGGTGGAGTTCGCCGGCAAGTACAACGTTCCGCTGCGCGTGCTGCACAGCTTCAAGGAGGGTCCGGGTACCCTCATTACCATTGATGAAGAGGAATCCATGGAACAGCCGATCATTTCCGGTATCGCCTTCAACCGTGATGAAGCCAAGCTGACCATCCGCGGCGTGCCGGATACCCCTGGCGTGGCCTACAAGATCCTCGGCCCGATCAGCGCCTCGAACATCGAGGTCGACATGATCGTGCAGAACGTTGCCCACGATAACACCACCGACTTCACCTTCACCGTAAACCACAACGAGTACGAGAAGGCCCAGAGCGTGCTGGAAGCCACCGCTCGCGAGATGGGTGCCCGGGAAGTGATCGGCGATACCAAGATCGCCAAGGTGTCCATCGTCGGCGTTGGCATGCGTTCGCATGCCGGCGTTGCAAGCCGCATGTTCGAGGCCCTGGCCAAGGAAAGCATCAACATCCAGATGATTTCCACGTCCGAGATCAAGGTGTCCGTGGTGATCGAAGAGAAGTACCTGGAGCTGGCGGTACGTGCACTGCACACCGCGTTCGAGCTTGATGCGCCTGCCCGACAGAGCGAGTAACGCCTTGCCTGGAAGGGCGCGGCTTGCCGCGCCCTTCGCGTTTCTGCCCGTCGCGCAGGCCCTGTCCTGCCAGGCGCGATGGGCAACCGGCGCCCGTGCCGTCGTCCACGGCGCGGCGCCGAACCCCAAGACTGTAATCCCTGAATGTTTTGCGTAAGGAGAAAGCTATGTTGATTCTGACTCGTCGGTGCGCCGAGAGCCTGATCATTGGAGATGGCGAGATCACCGTGACGGTGCTCGGCGTCAAAGGCAACCAGGTACGCATCGGTGTGAGCGCCCCTAAAGAAGTGGCCGTGCACCGTGAAGAAATCTACCTGCGGATCAAGAACGAGAAGGACGAAGAGCCAAGCCTTTAATTCTTTTGAAGTTTTTTTCAAAAAAAGGGTTGCAAACGAGGAAGAGCCTGTTTAATATTCGCCTCGTGTTGCGGTGAGGTGGCCGAGTGGCCGAAGGCGCTCCCCTGCTAAGGGAGTATACCTCATAAGGGTATCGGGGGTTCGAATCCCCCCTTCACCGCCATTATTCGCTTAGGGCGCTGTAAGCAGTAAGACGCTAAGTAGTTGTTTTTAAACGAAAAGTTCTTGCAAAAATGTTTTAGTGACCTATAATGTGCGGCAAGACACGGACTCATAGCTCAGCTGGATAGAGTACTCGGCTACGAACCGAGCGGTCGCAGGTTCGAATCCTGCTGAGTCCGCCACTTTTGAAGTGGCTTTGTTTGCAAGGCTGCTTCAAATCAACCAGTGGTAATCTGGTCTAAAACTACCAACGACGGACTCATAGCTCAGCTGGATAGAGTACTCGGCTACGAACCGAGCGGTCGCAGGTTCGAATCCTGCTGAGTCCGCCATACCCAATACAGAAAGCCCGCTCATATGAGCGGGCTTTTTGTTTGTGCGCGATTGCTAATGCCGCGCCTGCATCCGTCATATCCATGTGCTTTCCTGTTCAGGATTATCTGTGGCACGGATGGCTTCGAGTGTTGTCCCACCTCTATCGCGCAAACGATTGTTCTGCCCAAAAATTTAAGCGATCTAGCGCCGCGACCCGTGTATGATTGCGCCCGTCAGCCCCGCCGGGGCTTGTGGAAAACCACCATGGACTTACCCAGTAGTCACTTACCAACCGTTTTCATACCGCTAGATCCAATCGATTGATTCCCCCGGCGTGCTCCGCTGCTGGGAGTGGAGTTCGCCTATGACCGAAGTAGAAGTAAAGAAAACTCAAGACAGCCTGCAGGACCGCCTGGCTCAGGTTGTCGAGCTGCTGCAGCGTCAGCGCCTGGTCGAAGACCTCACCCACCGTCAGGAAGGCGCGCACAACGACCTGGTCGAAAACCTGGTCCATCGCCAGAACCTCGTCGAGCTGCAACGCAAACTCGATGACCTTCACCCCGCCGACGTCGCCTACATCCTCGAAGCCTTGCCCCTGGAAGACCGCCTGACGGTCTGGCAGCTGGTGCGCTCGGATCGCGATGGCGACATTCTGCTGGAGGTGTCCGACGCCGTTCGCCAGTCGCTGATCGCCGACATGGACGACCACGAGCTGCTCGCCGCGGCCAAGGACATGGATGCCGACGAACTGGCCGACCTTGCCCCTGAATTGCCCCGTGACGTCGTCCATGAGCTGATGGAAACCCTCGATGCCCAGCAGCGTGAGCGTGTGCGCTCGGCGCTGAGCTACGACGAGGAGCAAGTCGGTGCACTGATGGACTTCGAGATGGTCACCATCCGCGAAGACGTCACGCTCGAGGTTGTACTGCGTTACCTGCGCCGCCTGAAGGAGCTGCCCAACCACACCGACAAACTGTTCGTGGTGGATAACGACGGTATCCTCAAGGGCGTATTGCCCATCAAGCGCCTGCTGGTCAACGACCCGGACAAGAGGGTGGCCGATGTGATGGCTACCGACCCTGTGTCGTTCCACCCTGAGGAAGACGCCTACGATGCGGCTCAGGCGTTCGAGCGTTACGACCTGGTATCGGCGCCGGTGGTGGACAAGGCCGGGCGCCTGATCGGCCGTTTGACCATTGACGAAATGGTCGACCTCATTCGCGAAGAAAGCGAAAGCGAAGTGCTGAACATGGCCGGCCTGCGCGAAGAAGAAGACATCTTCGCCTCGGTGTGGCGTTCGCTGCGCAACCGCTGGGCCTGGCTGGCCATCAACCTGATTACCGCTTTTGTCGCCTCGCGGGTCATTGGCCTGTTCGAAGGCTCCATCGAAAAGCTGGTGGCATTGGCTGCACTGATGCCGATCGTTGCAGGTATTGGCGGCAACTCGGGCAACCAGACCATTACCATGATTGTCCGCGCCATGGCGCTGGACCAGGTGTCGCCGGGCAACACCAGCCGGTTGATGCGCAAGGAACTGGCGGTGTCGCTGCTCAATGGCTTGATCTGGGGTGGGGTAATCGGCGCCGTCGCGTTCTGGCTGTACGGCAGCTGGTCGCTGGGCCTGGTGATGACGGCCGCGATGACGCTGAACCTGCTGTTGGCCGCATTGATGGGTGTGCTCATCCCCATGACCCTGACCCGCCTGGGGCGGGACCCTGCCATGGGCTCCAGTGTAATGATCACCGCCGTGACCGACAGTGGTGGTTTCTTCATCTTCCTGGGCCTTGCCACGGTGTTCCTGCTGTAAGCACTACACACCGCGCCCACAAAAAAGCCAGCTTTCGCTGGCTTTTTTGTGGGCCTGAAAAACTCAGGAGGCGTCTGCTGCCATTTCCACATCGTGAGCGATGAGGGCCACGAGTGCATTCTGCTGGCGGTGCGACAGTTGGCGGAAGCGTTGCAGCAGCTCACGCTCGTGCAGCGACAGCTCTGGGCTGTCCAGGCGCATGCTCAACTCATCACCGAGCGCACCCTCCTGGATGAGGCTCTGCTCCAGGCGTGCGATGATTTCCGAGTTCATGCTGCGGTGGTGGTTGCGTGCTACCTCGGCAATGCGCTCACGCATCCCGTCTGGCAGGCGGACGACGAACTTGTCAGCAGTGCGGCTCGAATAAATAGCCTGTTTCATTGGGCGCATATAAGTTGACCAGATTTTGGTTCAGGGGAAGCGGTTCTCAAATTGGCCGCGCGGGGTGGAAATAAGACCGTAGCAACGACAAAATGTTCAACCGGCAGTGAAAATGGACGCACATATTGCCTCAATACCGCCGTTTCCTTGGCGTCAATTCTGTGACAAATAGTGAGCCGGGTAAAGGCTTTTTGCCAGTACCAATTATCAGAAATGAGCACTGGTTCGAAAAGTTTCACATTTACGCCTGTTCACGAACGTCAGGCTTGTGCCATTGATTCGTAGCAAAACCCAGCAAAACAGCTTGGAAAAACCCTCAAATGCGCCGGCTTCCTACTCAAGAGCATAGTGACTATGCACCATGACGCAAGCGGTACCCCTTCATGCACCGGCAAATTGATACTACTCATGGGACCCTCAGGTGCCGGGAAAGATTCCCTGATCGACGCCGCCCGGGACCGTCTTGCGGCGGCGGGGGTTCAGGTTGCCCGCCGAATCATCACCCGCTCTGCCGAATCGAAGGGTGAGGCCGCCATCGGTGTAACACCTGCGCAGTTCGCCACGCTACGCGAGGAGGGCGCTTTTGCCATGCACTGGCAAGCCAATGGGCTGGGCTACGGCATACCCCGCCAGGTGGATGACTGGTTGGCAAACGGTATCTCCGTGCTGGTGAATGGCTCGCGGGCCTACCTGCCACAGGCGCGTCAGCGTTACCCCGACCTGCTTGCGATACGGGTGGATGTGCGGCCTGACGTGCTGCGCCAGCGCTTGTTGGCACGCGGTCGCGAAACGTTGGAGGAGGTGGAGCAGCGCCTGGCTCGCAATGCCGGCCTGCAGTCCACTTACGACCCGAGCGTGCGCATACTTGACAATTCGACCACCCTGCAGGCCGCCGTCGGCGCCCTGTTCGAACTGCTTCACCAGGAAGGGGTTGTGCCGCGTGAATGACGCGGCAGAAAAGGATTACGCGAAAAACCCTGCTCAGCACATGACAAACCCGGGCATGCTGGTTAACATGCTCGCCGTTCCGCTGTGCAGCGCCTGCTGCCGGCCGCTGCGTCTCAGTAGCTCAATTGGATAGAGCATCCCCCTCCTAAGGGGAAGGTTGCAGGTTCAATTCCTGCCTGGGACGCCATTTCTCACGTGCACTGCACGCCTCGCAAGTTCCAGCACTACTCATACCCATCCTCCAAAATCTCGCTCTCCGGGCGCGTTCTCGATTCTGTCGAGGCTTAAACCCCGCAAAAAACCAATATCAATAATGAGATTGATTAGCATTAGCTATTGATTGTCATGTAGATTCCCCCACAGGATTTTTACCTGCACAAGGAGTCAGTCCGCAATGCCCCCGTCCATCAACCCCGCCATGACGTTCGCCCTTGGCCTCTGCGCCTGCGTTTTCAGCCCCTTGCCACTTGCGGAGGAGGAGGGTAAGGCCAAAGGTGCTGTGATGGAGCTTGGCTCCACTGACGTGGTCGCCACCAGCCTGGGCAGTACCACCGAGAACAGCGGTTCCTACACCACTGGCAGCATGAGTGCAGCGACCCGCCTGAACCTCTCGGTCAAGGAAACCCCACAGTCTGTATCGGTGATATCTCGCCAGCAGCTGGATGACTTTCAGCTCAATACGCTTTCGGAGGCGCTGGCCCACGTCACGGGTGTCACGGTTCAGCGCAATGACTCGGAGCGCCCGAGCTATTACTCGCGTGGCTACGCGATCAACAATTTCCAGATCGATGGCATGCTCAACACGTTCTCTGGGCTCAAGTCCGACTCGGACACCATCATCTACGACCGAATCGAGGTGGTGCGGGGTGCCACCGGCCTGACCACAGGCGCGGGCGATCCTTCGGGCACGATTGCCATGGTGCGCAAGCGCCCGACCCATCAGTTGGCCGTCAGCAGTGGCGTCAGTGCCGGCAGCCATGACAACTACTACAGCTACTTGGATGCCGGCGGCCCATTGGGCTGGGACGGCCGTTTGCGCGGGCGCACGGTGCTGGCCTATCGCGACAACAAATCGTTCATGGACAAGTACGCCACCCAGCGGGAGGTTGCCTATGGCGTGCTTGAAGCCGACCTGACCGACAGCACCGTGCTGGCGCTGGGCTACGACTACCAGAACAAGCATGTGCAAGGTTCCTCGTGGGGCACCGTGCCGTTCTGGAATGCCGATGGCAGCAAGGCCAAGCTTCCCAGGTCGACCAACCTCACCGCGCCATGGTCTTCCTGGCCGTTGAAAGACCAGACGGTGTTCGCCACCCTGGATCAACGCCTGGCCAACGACTGGTCCATGAAGCTGGCCTACACCCATCGGCAGACCGACAGTGATGGCAAGGTCTACTATGGCGGCAATGGTTTCCCCGAGGCAGACCGCAGCGGCATGCGCGCCTGGTACTCGCATTTTGGCGGGCAGGAGAAAATGGACGCGGTCGATTTCAACCTCGCCGGCCCCTTCCAGCTGTTCGGTCGCAGCCATGATTTCATGATCGGCTACGGGGAGTCGAAGCGGCGCAACAGCGACCCTTACCTCGTCGACCTGCCTGTGCCTGAAGGCTATGACCGGATCCGTGACTGGAAGTACATGGGGGCGATCCCCAAATTCCAGGACATCGATAGCGGCCTGGACGGTGGGCGTTCCTATACCCGGCAGAAGGCCGGCTACATCGCCACGCGGCTGAACCCCACAGACCGCCTGCATTTCGTATTGGGTAGCCGCTACGGCAGTTGGGAAACCCAGCGCCGGGACTGGTCCTACGACGACGCCCTGAATGTCAGCGAGCAATCCACCAGCAAGCAGACGCAGAACGACCAATGGACCCCCTACGCCGGTGTGCTCTTCGACCTGACCGAACAATTCACCCTATACGCAAGCTACACCGATATTTTCAACCCGCAGACGGTGAGGGACGTCAACAAGCAGTACATCGAACCGGTGGTGGGCAAGGTGTACGAGGTCGGGCTGAAGGGGAGCCTGTTCGAAGAGCGGCTTAACCTGAGCACGGCGGTGTTCCGCAGCAAGCAGGACAACGTGGCCGAGCAAGATGACTCCGTGCCGCCTGATGGCGACGAAATCTTTTACAAAAGCGGCGGTAAAGGCATCGTCGTGGAAGGGTTCGAGGCCGAGGTGGCAGGCGAGGTGATGACCGATTGGCAGATGAGCCTGGGCTACAGCTATACCCATGCCGCCACGGCGGAGAAAAAGCGCAAGAATACCGAGCAGCCTCTGAACCTGGTGCGCTTCTCCAGCACTTACAAAATGACGCCTGCCTTGACGGTGGGGGCGAGCCTGGACTGGCAGAGCGATAACTTCCGCATGGGTAACCGCCCGGTCGGTCGTGAGGGGGGCAGGGTCGTCACCACCCGCGACAAGATCGGGCAGAAGGCCTTTTCAGTGGTGGGGTTGATGGCTCGCTACCAGATCGATGAGCACCTGGCGGCTTCTTTCAACGTGAAGAACCTGTTCGATGAGCATTATTACAACAACGTGGGGTTCTATAACGGGGTTTATCAGGGGGAGCCGCGGACGATGATGGTGAGCCTGGACTGGCGGTTGTAAGCGGTTACCGGGGCCGCCTGGCGGCCCATCGCAGTATTGTTCGCTCCCGTAAACCTTTTGTGGGGCAGTCCATACTGTGGGATCAACTGTCTTCCACAAAATCTGAATGCTGGCGCAATTCACCTTGTGGGAGCGGCTTCAGCCGCGAACACCGGCAAAGCCGGTGCCACACACCGCGCTGTCTACTTCGCGGGTAAACCCGCTCCCACAGGGAGTGTGGTTTGCTTATTGGGTCACTGCCCGCGCGGTAGCCCAGTACGGATTAGTTGATCAAAAAGCCTGTGGCATTAACTGTCTGCCAAAATTCTGAATGCTGGCGCAATTCACCTTGTGGGAGCGGCTTCAGCCGCGAACACCGGCGAAGCCGGTGCCACACACCGCGCTGTCTGCTTCGCGGGTAAACCCGCTCCCACAGGGGGGTATCGCATGCTTGCGAAATCAGTTTCCTGCGCTACAGCGCAGCCCCTGGGGCAGGGCTGTCCCTCCCAACTGGCCACTTGTCTGGTCTACGCCTTGTGGGCTATTCCAGCGCCGACCAAAGGCGCCTATGCTCGCCACGGCAAATAACAATTACACGCGTGCGGCGTATCAATACTGTCGGCAGCCCCTTGAGTGGAGCGTAGTTGCTGGGCATCAGGGAGCTTCCATGAATCAGCGTACCAAGCCGGCGCCTTCCGGCTTCAGTGACCAGCAACTGCATACCTTGTTCGAGTTGATCAGCGATGGCGTATGGGATTGGGACGCCAATACCGGCTACGTTTACCGCAACCCAGGTTGGTACGCCATGCTCGGTTACCCCGTGCATTCCATGGACAACTCGGTGCTCACGTGGGAGAACGTGATTCACCCAGAGGACTACTCCAGGGTGATGGCGCACTTCGATGCGTACATCAACCAGCGCAACGAACGCTACCTGGTCGAGTATCGCTGCCGCTGCAGCGATGGCAGTTACCTGTGGATCGAGGACCGCGGCTATGTCATCGCCCGCAACCCGGATGGCTCGGTAGCCCGTATGCTCGGTGCTCACCGTGACATCGATGCTGGCAAGCGCCAACTGGCGCAGCTGGAGCGTCGCAACCAGTCGCTCGAAGAGCTGGTTGCCGAGCGCACCCGTGAACTGTCGAAGGTCAATGAGCAGCTGCAACGCCAACTGAACGAGAACCGCGAGCTTGCCGAGCGCGATGCCCTGACCCGCCTTGCCAACCGCTACCGGCTGGAGGATTCGCTCAAGCGTGAGTGTGAGCGTGCCCAGCGCTTTCGCCAGCCGTTTTCGGTCATCGCCATGGACATGGACGACTTCAAGCCCATCAATGACCACTTCGGTCATGCCCGCGGTGATGCCGCCTTGGTGCAGGTGGCCGACACCCTGCGCCACAGCTTGCGCGCTGCAGACCTGCTGGCCCGTTGGGGCGGTGACGAATTCGTGGTGGTACTGCCGCATACCACGCTGCCAGAGGCGAAAAGCCGTGCGGCCCAGTTACGCCAGGGCCTGGCGCAACTGGCGCCGGTGGGGGACTGGCCGCTGACCATGAGCTACGGTGTGGTGCAGTGGCAGGACGGTGACGACCGCCAGTCGCTGCTGGCGCGTGCCGACAAGGCGCTCTACCGGCCAAAGGGGCCGGCAAGAACGCCATTGCCGAGTAGCCTGCCAGGCGGCAGGCAAAGGTTAGATGTGCAGTGCGTGCCCCAGGGCGCGCAACGCTGCCTCCTGCACCGCCTCACCCAACGTGGGGTGGGCATGGATGGTGCCCGCCACGTCTTCCAGGCGTGCGCCCATCTCCAGCGATTGGGCAAACGCCGTGCACAGCTCCGAAACCGCCACGCCCACCGCCTGCCAGCCAACAATCAGGTGGTTGTCACGCCGTGCCACCACGCGCACGAAGCCGGTTTTCGACTCCAGGCTCATGGCCCGACCATTGGCGGCAAAAGGGAACTGCGCGACGATGCAGTCCAGGCCCTGTGCCTTGGCCTGTTCTGGCGTCGTGCCGGCTACCACCACTTCCGGGTCGGTGAAGCACACGGCGGCGATGGCAGCAGGCTCGAAGCGGCGAGCCTTGCCTGCGATCAGCTCGGCGACCATCTCGCCCTGGGCCATGGCACGGTGGGCCAGCATGGGCTCACCTGCCACGTCGCCAATGGCCCACACATTGCGCATGCTGGTCTGGCACTGCGCGTCGATGGCGATGGCTGCGCCGTTCATCTTCAAGTCCAGGCATTGCAGGTTGTAGCCCTGGGTGCGGGGGCGGCGACCCACTGCCACCAGTACCCTGTCGGCTTCCAGGCGCAGCAGCGCCCCTTGGCCGTCACGGGCCAGCAGGTTGCCGGCCTCATACGCTTCGACACTGTGATTGACGTGCACGGCGATACCCAGCGCCTTGAGCGACTCGGCCACCGGTGCGGTCAGTTCGCTGTCGTAGGTGGGCAGGATGCGTTCACGCGCCTCCACCACGCTGACCTCAGCGCCCAACTTGCGATAGGCGATACCCAGCTCCAGGCCGATGTAGCCCCCGCCCACTACCACCAGGTGACGGGGCAGGGCCTGGGGCGACAGGGCTTCGGTGGACGAGATCACTGCCCCGCCCAGTGGCAGCATAGGCAGTTCGACGCTGCTGGAACCTGTGGCCAGCAACAGGTGCTCGCACTGGATGCGCTGGCCGTCGACCTCCACCTGCTTGCCGTCCAGAATCTTCGCCCAGCCGTGAATCACCTTTACCCCGTGCTTTTTCAGCAAGGCCGCCACACCGGTGGTCAGCCGGTCGACGATACCGTCTTTCCAGGCCACGCTGCGGCTGATGTCGAGCTGTGGCGAGCTGACGCTGATACCCAGTTGCGAGCCCGCTGCGTAGCCGGTGGCGTGGTGGAACTGTTCTGCCACGTGAATCAGCGCCTTTGAGGGAATGCAGCCGATGTTCAGGCACGTGCCGCCCAGTGCCTGCCCTTCGACCAGCACGGTCGGGATGCCCAACTGCCCGGCGCGGATGGCCGCCACGTAGCCGCCAGGGCCGCCGCCGATGATCAGCAGTGTCGTTTGAGTGATCGGTTGCATGCTTACTCCACGAACAGGCAGGCGGGTTGCTCCAACAGGCCGCGCACGGCCTGGATGAACAGCGCGGCGTCCATGCCATCGACCACCCGGTGGTCGAACGAGCTGGACAGGTTCATCATCTTGCGCACAACGATCTGGCCATCGACCACCACGGGCCGCTCGACCATGCGGTTCACGCCAACAATGGCCACTTCCGGCGTGTTCACCACCGGGGTGCTCACGATGCCGCCCAGTGCGCCCAGGCTGGTAAGGGTGATGGTGGAGCCAGTCAGCTCATCGCGGCTGGCCTTGTTGGTGCGCGCTGCATTCGCCACCCGCGCGATCTCGCCGGCATTGGCCCACAGGCTGCCGGCCTCTGCGTGGCGCAATACCGGTACCATCAGGCCGTTGTCGCCCTGGGTGGCGATACCCACATGCACCGCCCCATGGCGGGTGATCACCTGGGCTTCGTCGTCGTAGGTGGCGTTGATCTGCGGGAAATCGCGCAGCGCCACCACCAGTGCACGCACCAGAAACGGCAGCAAGGTCAGCTTGCCGCGGCTGTCGCCATGCTTGGCATTGAGTTGCTGGCGCAGGGCTTCCAGGGCCGTGACGTCGATTTCTTCCACGTAACTGAAATGAGCGACCCGGCGCTTGGCGTCCTGCATGCGCTGGGCGATCTTGCGGCGCAGGCCGATGACCGGCACCTGCTCGCTGTCGGTGCGTTTGGCATAACCACCGGGTGCCTGCCCGGCAGCGCTGTGCGGCTTGCTCATGAAGCCATCGAGGTCCTCGTGCAGAATGCGCCCGGCCGGCCCGCTGCCGTGCACGTAGCGCAATTCGATACCGGCATCCAGGGCACGCTTGCGCACAGCCGGTGAGGCCAGCGGCTTGTCACCTGCCTGGCGCGGCACCGGGGCGGCAGCCTTATGCTCGGCCGCTTTCTGCGGCGCTGCCTGCACCGCCTGGGGCCTGGCGGCCTCAGGCACTGGCTCGGCGGCCTTGGCCTGCGGCGCGTCCGTGTGGTTGCCGTTGCCCTCCACCTCGATGCGGATCAGTTCACTGCCCACCGGCATCACTTCACCGGGTTGGCCACCCAGCGCCAGCACCTTGCCGCTGACCGGCGACGGGATTTCTACCGTAGCCTTGTCGGTCATGACATCGGCCACCACCTGGTCTTCTGCGATCACGTCGCCGACCTTCACAAACCACTCAACCAACTCCACCTGGGCGATGCCTTCGCCAATGTCCGGCATCTTGATGACGTGCGTACCCATTCAGACCTCCATGACCTTTTTCAATGCCGCGCCTACCCGTGAAGGGCCGGGGAAGTACGCCCATTCCTGGGCGTGCGGGTAGGGGGTATCCCAGCCGGTCACGCGCTGGATCGGCGCTTCCAGGTGGTGGAAGCAGTGCTCCTGCACCAGCGATACCAGCTCGGCGCCAAAACCGCAGGTCCGGGTGGCTTCGTGCACCACCACGCAACGACCAGTCTTTTTCACCGAGTCCACGATGGTGTCCAGGTCCAGCGGCCACAGGCTGCGCAGGTCGATCACTTCCGCGTCGACACCGGTTTCCTCCGCAGCCACCTGGGCAACGTACACCGTGGTGCCGTAGGTAAGCACCGTCACATCATTGCCCGGGCGGGTGATCACGGCCTTGTCCAGCGGCACGCTGTAGTAGCCATCGGGCACGGCGCTTTGCGGGTGCTTGGCCCACGGTGTTACCGGGCGGTCGTGGTGGCCGTCGAATGGCCCGTTATACAGGCGTTTGGGTTCGAGGAAGATGACTGGGTCGTCGCACTCGATCGAGGCGATCAGCAGGCCTTTGGCGTCGTAAGGGTTGGAAGGCATGACGGTGCGCAGGCCGCATACCTGGGTGAACATCGCTTCCGGGCTCTGGCTGTGGGTCTGGCCACCGTAGATGCCGCCGCCGCAGGGCATGCGCAGGGTCAGCGGGGCGATGAATTCGCCGGCAGAGCGGTAACGCAGGCGCGCCATTTCCGACACGATCTGGTCAGATGCGGGGTAGAAATAGTCGGCGAACTGGATCTCTACCACGGGGCGCAGGCCGTAGGCCCCCATGCCCACCGCCGTGCCGACGATGCCGCTCTCCGAAATGGGCGCATCGAACACGCGGGCCTTGCCGTATTTGTTCTGCAGGCCTTCGGTGCAGCGGAACACGCCGCCGAAGTAGCCGACGTCCTGCCCATACACGACCACGTTGTCGTCGCGCTCAAGCATGATGTCCATGGCCGAGCGCAGGGCCTGAATCATGGTCATGGTGGTGGTGGCCATGGCGGTTTCCGGGTTGATGCCGTTGGTATGGTCGTTCATCTCAAACCCCCAGTTCCTGGCGCTGACGGCGCAGGTGGTCGGGCATGTCCTTGTACACGTCCTCGAACATCGAGGCCGCGCTCGGGATGTGGCCGTTGGCCAGCGTGCCGTACTGCTCGGCTTCCTTCTGCGCGGCCAGCACGGCCGCTTCGAACTCGGCCGTGGTGGCCTGGTGTTCTTCCTCGGACCAGTCGCCGGTCTTGATCAGGTGCTGCTTCAGGCGGGCGATCGGGTCGCCCAGCGGGAAATGGCTCCAGTCATCGGCGGGGCGGTACTTGGAAGGGTCGTCGGAGGTGGAGTGGGGGCCGGCGCGGTAGGTGACCCATTCGATCAGGCTCGGGCCCAAGCCGCGACGGGCGCGCTCGGCTGCCCAGCGTGAGGCCGCGTACACCGCGATGAAGTCGTTGCCGTCTACCCGCAGCGAGGCAATGCCACAGCCCACGCCGCGCCCGGCAAAGGTGGTGGACTCGCCCCCGGCGATGGCCTGGAAGGTCGAGATAGCCCACTGGTTGTTGACCACGTTGAGGATCACCGGGGCGCGGTAGACGTGGGCAAAGGTGAGGGCGGTGTGGAAGTCCGATTCTGCCGTGGCGCCATCGCCGATCCAGGCCGAGGCGATCTTGGTATCCCCCTTGATCGCCGAAGCCATCGCCCAGCCCACCGCCTGCACGAACTGGGTGGCCAGGTTGCCGCTGATGGTGAAGAAACCAGCCTCGCGTACCGAATACATGATCGGCAGCTGGCGGCCTTTGAGCGGGTCACGTTCGTTGGACAGCAACTGGCAGATCATGTCGACCAGTGACACGTCGCGGGCAATCAGGATGCTTTGCTGGCGGTAGGTGGGGAAGCACATGTCGGTGCGGTTCAGCGCCAGCGCCTGGGCGCTGCCGATGGCTTCCTCACCCAGGCTCTGCATGTAGAAGGACATTTTTTTCTGGCGCTGGGCGACCACCATGCGGCTGTCGAAGATACGCGTCTTGAGCATGGCTCGCATACCTTGGCGCAGCACCTGCGGGTCGATGCCCTCGGCCCAGGGGCCCTGGGCATTGCCGTGCTCGTCCAGCACGCGCACCAGGCTGCCCGAAAGGTCGGAGGTGTCGGCAGCGTCCACATCGACGGGAGGTTTACGGACCTGGCCCGCGTCGTTCAGGCGCAGGTAGGAAAAATCGGTCTGGCAGCCTGGCCGGCCTGTAGGCTCGGGCACATGCAAACGCAGGGGGGCGTACTCGTTCATGCTGTTTACGCTCGCTCGGGTATTTGTTTTTGTGAGCTTTGAAGCGGTCGCGGCTGAGCACCGGCTTGTGACCAGTAGGTCAGCGTCACCTACATGGTAGTTGCCCTGCAGGAGAATTTTTCTCTCTAGTTGATTGCCTTTGCCGAACAGGCCAGATAAACATTCCGCATAAACACAATAAACCGGTGATTTTGTCTCATGCGCAAACTCGATCGTACCGATATCGGCATCCTCAACAGCCTGCAGGAAAACGCCCGCATCACCAATGCCGAGCTGGCCCGCTCGGTCAACCTGTCACCCACGCCGTGCTTCAACCGCGTGCGGTCGATGGAAGAGCTGGGGGTGATCCGCCAGCAGGTCACGCTGCTGTCGCCTGAGGTGCTGGGGCTCGATGTGAATGTGTTCATCCATGTCAGCCTGGAAAAACAGGTCGAGCAGTCTCTGCACCGCTTCGAGGAAGAAATTGCCGAGCGCCCCGAAGTGATGGAGTGCTACCTCATGACCGGCGACCCGGACTACCTGCTGCGCGTGCTGCTGCCCAGCATCCAGGCCCTGGAGCGGTTTCTGGATTACCTCACGCGCTTGCCGGGCGTGGCCAATATCCGCTCAAGCTTTGCCTTGAAGCAGGTGCGTTACAAGACCGCGTTGCCGCTGCCGCCAAATGGTCTGACCTTGCGCGAATAACGGTGGTCCAAGGCTGTCGGCGCCCTACGGCGCCCGACACTATTGTGATTCGCAAGCGGGGCCTGCAAACCGGCAACATTTGCCATTATGCTGCTAGCACCCACCGCCCGTTGACGAGGGAGCTTGAAGGGACGTATGCGCACTATCTGGAAGCCGTTTCAGTCGTTGTATTTTGCTGCGCTGATGATGTTGATCGGCTCGGGCCTGCTCAGTACCTACCTGGCCTTGCGCCTGGCGGCCGACCATGTCGACAGCCTGTGGGTGGGTGCGCTGATGGCGGCCAACTACTTTGGCCTGGCCGTGGGCGGCAAGGTCGGCCACCGGCTGATCGGCCGGGTAGGGCACATCCGCGCCTACGCCACCTGTGCCGGCATCGTCGGCGCGGCGGTGCTGGGCCACGGCCTGACCAACTGGCTGCCGGCCTGGGTGGGGCTGCGCATGATCGTCGGCCTCGGCATGATGTGCCAGTACATGGTCATCGAAAGTTGGCTGAACGAGCAGGCGGACGTCAAATACCGTGGTGCCGTGTTCAGCGGGTACATGATCGCGTCTTATCTGGGCCTGGTACTTGGCCAGTTGATCCTGGTGGTACACCCCGAGCTCGGCCCTGAATTGCTGATGTTGGTGGCGATGTGCTTTGCCCTGTGCCTGGTGCCGGTAGCCATGACCCGCCGCATCCACCCCGCACCGTTACGGCCGGCCCCCATGGAGCCCAGGTTCTTCATCAAGCGGGTGCCGCAGTCGCTCAGTACCGTATTGGGGGCGGGGCTGATCGTTGGCTCGTTCTATGGCCTCGCGCCCCTGTACGCGGCCAGCCAGGGGCTGAGCACCGAGCAGGTCGGCCTGTTCATGGGTAGCTGCATTTTCGCTGGCCTAGTGGTGCAGTACCCCTTGGGCTGGTTGTCCGACCGCTACGACCGGGCTGTGCTGATCCGCAGTGTGGCAGGCGGGCTGGCGCTGGTGGCAGCGCCGTTGGCCATTCTGCCCAGCGTGCCGTTGGAGTTGTTGTTCGGTATCGGCTTTCTGGTGTCGCTGCTGCAATTCTGCCTGTACCCGCTGGCGGTTGCGTTTTCCAACGACCATGTGGAAAGCGAACGGCGCGTGTCGCTGACGGCCATGCTGCTGGTCACCTATGGCGTGGGGGCATGTATCGGCCCGTTGGCGACCGGCGTGCTGATGAAGCTGCTGGGTGTGCAGATGCTGTATGCCTTCTTCGTGTTCTTCGCCCTGGTGCTGGTATGGCGTATCCGCCCGAAAGCGGTTACCGGGCTGCACCAGGTTCAGGACGCGCCACTGGGCCACGTGGCAATGCCGGCCGCTGGCTCGCCGCTGTCGGCAGCACTGGACCCACGGGTGGATGGGCAGACGGTGCAGGATGTGATGCAGGCCCCGGTGGCAGCAGAAGACACCGAAGCCCCGGAAAAGCAACCGGAGCAACCCGCGAACGATAGGGAATCTGCCAGATAGGGAAGGTGCGGCTCGCCTGGCCCCGTCGGCCTTTTGGCGACGGGTTCACCCGCGAAGCCCCTGCTGGGGGCCGGTGTTTGCGGGTGAACCCTTCAGCCCTCAATAGTCGTCTTTGTCGAACCGCCGTGCTTCGCGCTGCAGTTGATACACGAAACTTTCCACCTTGCGCTGCGCAGGGCCGCTCAGGTTATGGAAACGCACGCCGGCAAACGTGGTGTTGATACGTTCTTCGTAATGCAGGTGGCGCAATTCGACCATGGTGTCGACCAGGCCAAGCGGGCTGCCCGCCTTGAACCGCTCGTACACTTGCCCCAGTTGCAGGCGGTCTTCGACATTGCCGTCGAAACGCAGCTTGCAGCCCGTGGCCGACACGTCCAGCAGTTTGCCGCGCAGGGCGCCATTGCCTTTGAGGTGGGTGCCGTCGAGGATGATGTCGACCAGTTGCGACAGTTTCAGCGCGGCGCGGAAGGCGTTGCGGCGCTGGTGGTAGGTCATCTCGACCGGCAGGGCACCCACGTAGCAGCGGTGCCCGTTGACTTCGCTGATCTTCAGCGCATGGTCGCATTCCCAGGCGATACGCACGCCATCATGGAAACCTTCGACGCGAAAGTGCTCGCCGTTCTCGATGAACTTCTCGCCATCGCGGGGGATCATTTCATCCAATGCCAGGGTGTTGCTTTCACGGTCCACGTGCACCACGTAACTCTGGAAGCGGTGGCCGCGGTCGTGGAAGGTGATGATCAGTGGGTCGTGGCTTTCCTGAAGCTGCCGCAGGTTGGCCGCAATTTCCAAAGGGGTGGTCAACACCTTTGGCGGTTGCGGGGCATCGGATTCATTGAACACGGCTTATCGGTCTCCAGGCAAAAGCGACACAGGCAAATTGGCGGCATTTTGCCAGTATGTACGGTGCCTTGATAGAAAAATCACACTTGGTTGAGGGCGCGGGGCTTGGCCAGAGGTGAGGTGTTGCCACGGCTGTTGTACAGCGATGGAGAATCGCCGCCCATGAGGATGCGCACCTGGTTGTTGGTGACGTGTTGCTGGACCTGAATGATGCGGCCGTTGGTCTGGTTGACCTGTTGGCAGGCTTCCATCAACTGCGAGAGCATGTCCAGGCGCTGCAGCATGGCCTCGCCATGCACGGAAGTGTCAGCGACTGCCTGCACGCCGGCCCTGTCTGCACTCAACCCCAGGCTGGCCAGCAACTGGCTGCGGCGCTGGCCGTGCTGTTCGAGCAGAATGATCAACGATTGCTTGCGAGCGAGAATCTGCTCCAGCAAGGGCATGTCGCGACCATGCAGGGCCACCGCCTCGTTCTGCAGCAGCTCGAGCAGCTCCTGCATGGGGGCGATGTCTTCTTCGATCAGTTGCAGCAGGGTAGTGTCGTGCATGGCTAACTCTTGGTTTTTCAAGCGTCCATGAAGTCAGCGCACCGAGCGGTCAGCGCTGTGCTTCAAAATTCAGCAGCTTGCTGGCAACCCGGCCGGCATCGACCTGGTAGCTGCCGTCGGCGATGGCCTGTTTCAGCTCGGCCACACGGGCGTTGTTGACCACGGGCTCATCTCGCAGCTTGTCGCTGATCTTTTGCAATTGTTGGGCCTCAGGGCTCAGGTGCACCGTCTCGCCACTGGCGCTGGTGTCTTTTACCGCTTCCTGGCTGGCCGCCGGTTTTTCGGCGCTGCCGGGTGCGCTGTTACCGCGCACACCGCCCGTTACGGACGGGGAATTATTCAAACGACTGAAGTCGATGACCATGATCAGAAACCTCTGGGTTTATGGACGCTTGCCTTGTTTTCGGCCAACCCGCAATAAACTTTAGGCACAAAATGCGTGGCCGGCGTTCCGTCAGCACACAACCCGATTTCTGACACAGTTTAGAAAAAGCGCCTCCTCACCGCCAGTACCCTCCGGCCGCTGGCCTACATGCTCACCTCGACCTGGCCCGGGCCGGTCACCATGGCTTTTACCACGCGCTTGGAATTGAGGTTGCGCACCCGTATCTGTTCGCTGAGGCCTCCCTTGCTCAAGGCTTCACCCGGCATGCGTACGCTCAGGCTGCCGCTGCGGGCCACGATCACCACGTGGTCGCCTTTGCGCACCACTTCGGCCTGCTCAAGGTGTTGCGGGGTCAGTACCTGGTCGATGACCGTGGGGCGCAGCATTTTCATGCCCACCGCCTGGTCCAGTTCAGTCAGAAAGCCCTGGCCCAGCGTGCCCACGTCGCGTTCGCGCAGGGCAACGTCGCCGGGGCCCACCACGTTGTCGCGCCTGAGGGGGCGGGTGACCACCACCACGTCCCGGAACAGGCGCACGGTTGCCGGCACGAATACCGTCCATGGCGCCGCGCTGTCGCAGCGCACGCGCACGGTCACCCGGCCAAGCGGTACGTTGGGGCTTTCCAGTGAAGCGTCAAGCGCCTGACTGCACAGTGGCATGCGCAGGCGAGGGTCCAGCGGGTTGACCTGGATTTCGTAACGCCCCGCCGTCTGGGTGGTGGCCAGATAATCTTCAACGGTGAATTCAAGAAACCCTTGGGTGACACCGATAAGCTGTTCAGGCATGGTGAACGCGTCCGCCAACGTGCGAACAGGCACCAGCAGGCACAGCGTGGCCAGCAAGCCGGTCAGCAGGCGCGTCAGTCGTCGGGAAAATGTCGTTTTCGTGTACATGGCGCTCAAAAAAAGCAAAGCCCGTGCCGACTCACCTGGTGAGTTGCAACGAATGGCTGAAAGGTTAAGGAGTCTGGCATGGCGGGGGTTATGGATTCGGTCAACCAGCGCACACAGCTGGTAGGGCAGAATCGCCTGGAACTGCTGCTGTTCCGCCTCAATGGCGAGCAGCTTTATGGCATCAACGTTTTCAAGGTCAGAGAAGTGCTGCAGTGCCCTGCGCTGACCCTGCTGCCCAAGGCCCACCCGGTGGTGAGGGGTGTGGCCAACATTCGCGGGGCGACCATCCCGATCCTCGACCTGTCGATGGCCACCGGTTTGCGGCCGCTGCAGGAGGACACGCGCAGCAGCTTCGTGATCATCACCGAGTACAACACCAAGACCCAGGGCTTTCTGGTGCATTCGGTAGAGCGCATCGTCAACATGAACTGGGAGGAGATCCATCCGCCACCCAAGGGCACTGGCCGCGACCATTACCTGACTGCCGTCACCCGTGTGGACAACCGCATGGTCGAGATCATCGACGTGGAAAAGGTACTGGCCGAGGTGGCGCCGTCTTCGGAGTCGGTGTCCGCCGGGGTGGTGGACGCCGAGGTGCAGGACAAGGCCGTGCTGCTGCGGGTGCTCACCGTCGACGATTCGTCGGTGGCGCGCAAGCAGGTCAGCCGTTGCCTGCAAACGGTCGGTGTGGAGGTCGTGGCACTAAATGATGGTCGCCAGGCTCTCAACTACCTGCACCAACTGGTGGAGGAGGGCAAGAAGCCCGAAGAGGAGTTCCTGATGATGATCTCCGACATCGAAATGCCGGAGATGGACGGCTACACCTTGACCGCAGAAATCCGCAGCGACCCACGCATGCAAAAACTGCACATCTGCCTGCATACTTCGCTGTCCGGAGTATTCAACCAGGCGATGGTGAAAAAGGTGGGGGCCGACGACTTCCTGGCCAAGTTCAGGCCGGATGACCTGGCCCAGCGTGTGGTCGACCGGATCAAGGCAACGCATTGAAAGCAGCCGGGGCAAGCCCCGGCCACAGTGATTGAAAAGAGGCGGCAGTAGTGTCTACGGGTAATTTGGATTTCGAACAGTTCCGGGTATTCCTGGAGAAAGCCTGTGGCATTCTGCTGGGCGAGAATAAGCAATACCTGGTGTCCAGCCGTCTCAACAAGTTGATGGAACAGCAGGGCATCAAGAGCCTGGGCGAGCTGGTGCAGCGTATCCAGACCCAGCCACGCAGCGGCCTGCGCGAACAGGTGGTGGATGCGATGACCACCAACGAAACCTTGTGGTTTCGCGATACCTACCCCTTCGAGGTGCTGAAGAACAAGGTCATCCCCGAGTTCATCCGCGCCAACCCTGGGCAACGCCTGCGCATGTGGTCGGCCGCGTGCTCGTCGGGGCAAGAGCCGTACTCCATTTCGATGGCCATCGACGAGTTCGAACGCAGCAATCTGGGCCAGCTGAAAATGGGGGCGCAAATTGTCGCCACCGACCTGTCAGGCACCATGCTGACCAACTGCAAGACCGGCGAGTACGACAGCTTGGCCATCGCCCGCGGCCTGTCCCAGGAGCGCTTGCAACGGTACTTTGAGACCAAGGGGCCAGGGCGCTGGGCGGTCAAGCCCGCGATCCGCAGCCGGGTCGAATTCCGCTCCTTCAACCTGCTGGACAGCTATGCCAGCCTCGGCAAGTTCGATGTGGTGTTCTGTCGCAACGTGCTGATCTACTTCTCGGCCCAGGTGAAGAAAGACATCCTGCTGCGCATTCACAGCACGCTGAAGCCGGGCGGGTACCTGTTCCTGGGTGCCTCCGAAGCCCTTAACGGCCTGCCTGACCACTACCAGATGGTGCAATGCAGCCCGGGCATCATCTACCAGGCCAAATAAGGTACTGCAGGCCGGCAACCAGGGTTGTCGGCCTTTTTCGTTGCAGGTGCTGTCAATTTTTTGTTTTGCCGCATTTGGCGCCCTGCAATTGCCGCTTTCGGCACGCCTGGCGGCAGCCCTTTGCCGCTTTTCTGGCATCGCGGTTCGCGCACTTCACGCGCAGCCCCCCTATCTAAAGGCTTTCGGCCAATTGGCACAGCCTTTGCTATAGCTTGCTCAACGTAATTCCGGTCAACCTCTGAAGGTTTCCCCGATATGAGCATCAGCTTCGACAAGGCGCTTGGCATCCACGAGAAGGCCCTGGGCTTCCGCGCCCAGCGTGCCGAGGTATTGGCCAACAACATCGCCAACGCCGACACGCCCAACTACAAGGCCCGCGACATGGATTTCGCCTCGGTGCTGGCTGCCGAGAGCGAGAAACAGCAGAACAACGGGCGCATCGGCCTGGAGCGGACCAACAGCCGGCACATCGAAGCCGAAGGCATGGCACTGGCGGACGACAGCCTCAAGTTCCGTACGCCGGCGCAGCCCTCGATCGACCAGAACACCGTAGATGCGCAGATCGAGCAGTCCAACTACACCGAGAATGCCATCGGCTTCCAGGCCAGCTTCACGCTGCTCAACAGTAAATTCAAAGGGCTGGTTTCGGCCCTGCGGGGAGAATGACCATGTCGCTGTCCAGTGTCTTCAACATTGCCGGTAGCGGCATGAGCGCGCAGAACACGCGCCTGAACACCGTTGCCTCCAACATCGCCAACGCCGAAACCGTGTCTTCGAGCATCGACCAGACCTACCGCGCCCGCCACCCGGTGTTCGCCACCACGTTCCAGAACGCGCAGGCCGGCAGCAGCCAGTCGCTGTTCGAAGACCAGGGCGAAGCCGGGCAGGGCGTGCAGGTGACCGGCATTGTCGAGGACCAGAGCAACCTCGAGGCACGCTACGAGCCGAACCATCCAGCCGCCAACAAGGACGGGTATGTGTACTACCCCGACGTCAATGTGGTGGAAGAGATGGCCGACATGATTTCTGCCAGCCGTGCGTTCCAGACCAATGCCGAGCTGATGAACACCGCCAAAAGCATGATGCAGAAGGTCCTGACCCTGGGCCAGTGATAGGAAGCCGACATGACCACCACCAACTCCACGGCTGACGTCGGTAGTGCCTACCTGACGTCGCTGCAGCAACAGCAGAGCAAGAACAACAGCAACACCGGTGCGGCCGGCAGCGCCCTGGGCAAGGACGCGTTCCTGCAGCTGCTGGTTACCCAGATGAAAAACCAGAACCCGCTCGATCCGCAGCAGAACGGCGAGTTCGTGGCCCAGTTGGCACAGTTCAGCAGCCTTGAAGGTATTCAGACGCTCAACAGTTCGGTGACCTCCATCGCTGCTGCGTTCCAGTCCTCCCAGGCCTTGCAGGCCTCATCACTGGTGGGCCGCAACGTGATGGTGCAAACCGACAAGGCCATGGTGGACACCAGCAAGGACATGAAAGGCTCGGTGAACCTGACCGCGTCCAGCACCGCCACTTCGGTGGGGGTGTACGACAAGGATGGCAAGCTGGTGCGCACGCTCGAGCTGGGTAGCCAGGCGGGCGGCAAGGTCGATTTCACCTGGGATGGCAAGGACGACGACGGCAAGGCGCTGGCGGCGGGCACCTATTCGTTCAAGGCCACGGCCTCGGTCGACGGCACCGCCACCGCCATGACCACCAACCTGCCGGCCAGTGTCACCAGCGTGACCATGGGCAGCAATGGCGCAGAAATGACGCTCAACCTCGCCGGGCTGGGCAGTGTTCCGCTCTCCAAAATCCAGAGCATCGGCATCTAGGGCCTTCCGCAACCTTCAGGAGTTAGCACATGTCTTACAACATCGGCCTTAGCGGCCTCAACGCAGCGAACAAGGCCCTGAACGTCACCGGCAACAACATTGCCAACGTTGCCACCACCGGCTTCAAGTCTTCCCGCGCCGAATTCGCCGACCAGTATTCCAGCTCCATTCGGGGTACCAGCGCCGGGCGCACCACCATCGGTACCGGGGTGACCACCGCGGCGGTGTCGCAGCGCTTCACTTCGGGCAACATCAACGGCACCGGCCAGGCGCTGGACATGGCCATTGATGGCAACGGCTTTTTTGCCCTGAACGACAACGGCTCGAAAATCTACACCCGCGCCGGTGCGTTCTACAGCGACAAGCAGGGCTTCGTGGTCAACTCGTCCGGTGCGAACCTGCAAGGGTACGCCGTGGATGCCAATGGCCAGATCATCCAGGGTGTGCTGACCAACCTGCAAATCGACACCGCCAACCTGACCCCCAAGGCCACTGGCAAGATCGAGCAGACCATCAACCTGAAGTCCAGCGATGCGGCGCCCACCGTTACCCCATTCGACCCGTCCGATGTGAAAAGCTACAACTACACGTTCAGCAGCGACGTGTATGACAGCCAGGGCAATGCGCATCAGCTGAACCAGTACTTCCTGAAGGACGATGCATCCAACTCCTGGAAGATGTACACCACCATCGACGGCCGCAATCCTACCGACCCGACCTCGACCCAGCCGCTGATCAATAACCTGCCGTTCAAGTCCGACGGTACGCTGAACGCCGATGGCCTCACTGCAGGGCCGGTGACGGGTGGCCTGAGCGTAAACGCCAACAAAACCTTCAACCTCGACAACTGGGTCCCTGCGCAGAAAAACGCTGCCGGCCAGTGGTCGTCCAATGGCGCCACCGCCAGCACTGGTGGCATCAGCCTGGACATGCTCAAGACCACCCAGTACAACGCGGCCTCCGCCGTAACTGCCAAGAACCAGGACGGTTTCGCCACCGGTGAGCTGTCGGGCCTGAACGTCGACAAGAGCGGTGTGCTGTTTGCCAGCTTCACCAACGGCCAGAACAAGGTCATTGGCCAGGTGGCCGTCGCCAGCTTCGCCAACATGCAGGGGCTTACCCCGATTGGCGGTACCAACTGGCAGGAGTCCTACTCGTCGGGCGTGCCGGTGATCGGTGCGCCAGATACCGGCACCCTGGGCCAGATTGCCGGCGCTTCGCTGGAAGACTCCAACGTCGACCTCACCGGTGAGCTGGTCAACCTGATCAAGGCCCAGAGCAACTACCAGGCCAATGCCAAGACCATCTCTACCGAAAGCACCATCATGCAGACCATCATCCAGATGAGCTGAGTGAGGTAGCGCCGCCGGGTGACCGGCGGCGGTTGGAGGGGTATGTAATGAATAAGGCATGGGCGCTGGCCCTGCTCACGGCCCTGGGGGTTGGCGTGGCCCTATCAGCCTACGCGGCGCCCAGGCCTTTCTATCTTTGGCAGAGCGTGGCCACTGGCCGCTATTTCTGCACCGAGAACAATCCGGGCCCTGGCTGGATGAAGTTTTCGGGGCCTTACAACAACGCGGCCTGCCGCGATCAGTGATGCAACCTGCCTTCTGCAGCCCGACGACAACAAACTGACACTGTTAAGCCCTGAACTGGCTGTAGCGCCCGATTTTAAAGGCTTGCAAAGCTGGTTCGATTTTTGCTTTACCCTGCCCAGGTGACAGCGCGGCAGTGGCGCGCGGAGGAAATGCTGTGGACAAACTGCTTTATGTGGCCATGACCGGTGCCAGCCAGAACGCCCTGGCGCAGAAGGCTCATGCCAACAACCTGGCGAACGTATCCACCAACGGTTTTCAACGGGACCTGGAACAGGCCCGCTCGATGCCGGTGTTTGGTGACAGCTTTCCGGCGCGTGCTTTTGCCATGACCGAGCGCCCGGCAACCGACTTCAGCGAAGGGCCGATGGTTGAAACCGGCCGTGACCTGGATGTGGCGGTTACCGGCAAAGGGTTTATCGCCGTGCAGGCCCCTGACGGCAGCGAAGCGTACGTGCGCACCGGCAGCCTGAACATCGACGCCCTGGGCGTGCTGCGTGCCGGCAACGGCATGCCGGTGATCGGCAATGGCGGCCCCATCGCCATCCCGCCCGAGCAGAAGGTGGAAGTGGGTGAAGACGGCACCATCAGTATCCGCTCCATGGGTGAAGGCCCACGGGTGATGGCTGAAGTGGACCGCATCAAGCTGGTCAACCCGGACACCAAAGGCATGACCAAGGGGCTGGACGGCTTGATCCATACCGCTTCCGGGCGGCCCGCCGATGCCGACGTCAATGTGCGGGTGGTGTCGGGTTTTCTGGAAGGCAGCAACGTCAACGCCGTCGAGGAAATGACCTCGGTGCTGGCGTTGTCCCGGCAGTTCGAACTGCACGTCAAGATGATGAACACGGCCAAGGAAGGCGACGAAGCCATGGCTCGGGTTTTGCAAATCGGCTAATCACATTTGAACGGGTGCCGTAAAACAGGCGCGCGAGGAGAACACACATGCTTCCAGCCCTTTGGGTCGCCAAGACGGGTTTGTCCGCCCAGGACACCAACCTGACGGTCATTTCCAACAACCTGGCCAACGTGTCCACCACCGGCTTCAAGCGTGACCGTGCCGAGTTCCAGGACCTGCTGTACCAGATCCGTCGCCAGCCTGGCGCCCAGTCGACCCAGGACAGCGAACTGCCTTCCGGCCTGCAGGTGGGTACTGGCGTGCGCATCGTCGGCACCCAGAAGAGCTTCGTGGCCGGCAGCCTGCAGACCACCGAGAACCCTCTGGACATGGCGGTCAACGGCCGTGGCTTCTTCCAGATCCTGCAACCTGACGGCACCGTTTCGTACACCCGTGACGGCACCTTCCACCTGAACTCCGACGGCCAGATCGTCACCGCCAACGGTTACGCGCTGGAGCCTGCGGTGGTGGTGCCCAACGACGCGCAGACCTTCACCGTGGGCCAGGACGGCACCGTGTCGATCACCACTGCCGGCAACCCGGCTGCCCAGGTGATCGGCAACATTCAGACCGCCGACTTCATCAACCCGGCCGGCCTGCAGGCCATCGGCGGCAACCTGTTCCTGGAAACCGCGGCCAGTGGCGCGCCCCAGGTGGGTACCCCGGGCCTGAACGGCTTCGGTACCACCCTGCAGCAAACCCTGGAGAACTCCAACGTCAGCACCGTGGAAGAACTGGTCAACATGATCACCACCCAGCGTGCCTACGAGATGAACTCCAAGGTGATCTCCACCGCCGACTCCATGCTGCAGTTCGTGACCCAGCAGCTGTAACCCTTGCAAACCCGTTGCACCCGTGAGGTAAGCACCATGAATCGTCTGTTGTCCGTTGTCGCCCTGGGCGGGGCGGTGTTGCTGGCAGGTTGTGTCGCCCCGGTGGCCAAGCCCAACGACCCGTACTATGCGCCGGTACTGCCGCGCACCCCATTGCCGGCAGCGGCCAACAACGGCTCGATCTACCAAGCCGGGTTCGAACAGAACCTGTATGGCGACCGCAAGGCCTTCCGCGTAGGTGACATCATTACCATCACGCTGAATGAGCGTACGTCAGCCAGCAAGAACGCCGGCTCGCAGATCCAGAAGAACAGCAAGGCCAGCCTGGGCCTTACGTCGCTGTTTGGCAGTACGCCCAATACCAACAATCCGTTCGGCGGTGGCGACCTGTCGTTGGACGCCGGCTACAGCGGCGACCGCACCACCAAGGGCGACAGCAAGGCCACCCAGGGCAACACCCTGACCGGTTCGGTGACCGTGACCGTGGCCGAGGTGCTGCCCAACGGCATCATCGCCGTGCGCGGCGAGAAGTGGCTGACCCTCAATACCGGTGAAGAACTGGTGCGCATCGCCGGCCTGATCCGGGCGGATGACATCGCCACCGACAACACCGTACCGTCCACCCGGGTAGCCGATGCGCGCATCACCTATTCCGGTACCGGCTCGTTCGCCGACGCCAGCCAGCCCGGCTGGCTGGACCGCTTCTTCATGAGCCCGCTTTGGCCCTTCTGAGTACACAGACCATGCTCAACCTGAGGCAGCTGATTGCCGCAACCTTGCTCCTGTCCTGCGCCTTTGCCGCGCAGGCCGAGCGCTTGAAGGACATCGCCAGTATTTCCGGCGTGCGCTCCAACCAGCTGATCGGTTACGGCCTGGTGGTGGGGCTCAACGGCACGGGTGACCAGACCACCCAGACGCCGTTCACCCTGCAAACCTTCAACAACATGCTGTCGCAGTTCGGCATCAAGGTGCCGGCCGGGTCTGGCAACGTGCAGTTGAAGAACGTGGCGGCGGTGTCGGTGCACGCTGACCTGCCGGCGTTCGCCAAGCCGGGCCAGGTGGTGGACATTACGGTGTCGTCGATCGGTAACTCCAAGAGCCTGCGCGGCGGCAGCCTGCTGATGACGCCGCTCAAGGGTATCGACGGCAACGTCTACGCCATCGCCCAGGGCAACCTGGTGGTGGGCGGTTTCGACGCCGAGGGCCGTGACGGGTCCAAGATCACCGTCAACGTACCGTCTGCTGGCCGTATTCCAGGCGGGGCCAGTGTCGAGCGTGCAGTGCCGAGCGGGTTCAACCAGGGCAATACCCTCACCCTGAACCTGAACCGCCCCGACTTCACCACCGCCAAGCACATCGTCGACAAGGTCAACGAACTGCTCGGCCCAGGTGTGGCCCAGGCGCTGGACGGTGGTTCGGTGCGGGTCAGCGCGCCCATGGACCCCAGCCAGCGGGTGGACTACCTGTCGATTCTGGAAAACCTCGAAATCGACCCCGGCCAGGCCGTGGCCAAGGTCATCATCAACTCGCGTACCGGTACCATCGTCATCGGCCAGAACGTCAAGGTGTCGCCTGCGGCGGTCACCCACGGCAGCCTGACCGTCACCATCACCGAAGACCCGATCGTCAGCCAGCCAGGGCCGCTGTCCAACGGCCAGACCGCCGTGGTGCCGCGCTCCCGGGTGAACGCCGAGCAGGAGGCCAAGCCGATGTTCAAGTTCGGCCCGGGGACCACGCTGGATGAAATTGTCCGGGCGGTGAACCAGGTGGGCGCAGCGCCCGGTGACCTGATGGCCATCCTTGAAGCCCTGAAACAGGCCGGTGCGTTGCAAGCCGACCTGATCGTGATCTGAGGACGCCAGTGATGAACAGCAAGAGCCTGGTGTCTGGCAGTGGCGACAGTGGTGCCTTCACCGACCTCAACCGCCTCAACGCCCTCAAGCACGGGGACCGCGACAGCGCCGCCAACGTGCGCAAGGTGGCCCAGGAATTCGAATCGCTGTTCATCAGCGAAATGCTCAAGGCTTCGCGCAAGGCCAGCGATGTGCTGGCCGACGACAACCCGATGAACACCGAGACGGTGAAACAGTACCGCGACATGTACGACCAGCAGCTGGCCGTGAGCATGTCCCGCGAGGGCGGTGGCATCGGCCTGCAGGATGTGCTGGTGCGCCAGTTGACCAAGAGCCGTGGCGCCTCTGCCAACACCAGCCCGTTCCCGCGTGGCGAAAGCGGCGGCCCGGCGCTGTGGGGCAACAAGGTGGCAGCGCCGGTGCACGGCAATGATGCCGTTGGCACCCGCAACGATGTGGCCGCGCTGAATGCGCGGCGCCTGGCGTTGCCGAGCAAACTCACCGACCGCCTGCTGGCAGGCATCGTGCCGTCTGCTACCGCAAGCGACGCCGCTACTGTCAACACCGCCGCCGTGCCTGCCCGTGATGGCCAGCAGCCGGCCAGGGCCTTTGCGGTGCCGGATAACGGCTTGCGCATCGTCGGCCGTGCGGTTGCCCAGCCGCCGCTGGCCCCCAACAAGGCGTTCAGCGACAGCGACACGTTCGTCGCCACCATGCTGCCCATGGCCGAACAGGCGGCCAAGCGCATCGGTATCGACCCGCGCTACCTGGTGGCCCAGGCAGCACTGGAAACCGGTTGGGGCAAATCGGTGATGCGCAATAGCGACGGCAGCAGCAGTCACAACCTGTTCGGCATCAAGGCCACCGGCAACTGGCAGGGTGAGCAGGCGAGGGCGATCACCAGCGAGTTCCGCGACGGGCAGTTCGTCAAGGAAACGGCCGCCTTCCGCAGCTACGACTCTTACCAGGACAGCTTCCACGACCTGGTCACCTTGTTGCAGAGCAATTCACGCTATCAAGATGCACTCAACTCGGCCGATAACCCCGAACAGTTTGCACGCGAGCTGCAAAAAGCAGGTTATGCGACCGACCCGGGCTATGCGAAGAAGATCATCAGCATTGCCCAGCAGATGCAGAACACACCGCAATACGCCATGGCTGGCAGACCCACGAATCTTTAAAAGGACTAAATCATGTCGAGCCTGATTTCCATCGGCCTGAGTGGCCTGAGTGCCAGCCAGGCGGCCTTGTCGGTAACCAGTAACAACATCGCCAACGCTGCGACCAGCGGCTATTCACGCCAGCAGGCAATGCAGCAGGCGGGCCCGTCGCAGTACATCGGTGCGGGGTTTCTGGGCAGTGGCACCACACTGGCCGACGTGCGCCGGGTGTACAGCGCCTACCTGGACAACCAGCTGCAGACCGCCACGTCGCTGCAGGCCGATTCGGCTGCCTTCCAGGACCAGATCACCAGCGTCGACAAACTGCTGGCCGACCGCGATACCGGCATCAGCTCGGTGCTCACCGCGTTTTTCTCGGCCTTGCAGACAGCATCCGCCAAGCCAGGTGACGTCGCTTCGCGGCAATTGCTGCTGACCCAGGCGCAAACCCTGAGCAACCGCTTCAACGCCGTCAGCACCCAGCTGACCCAGCAGAACGAAGTGATCAACTCGCAGCTCGACACGCTGGCCGGGCAGGTCAACAAGCTCACCACCAGCATTGCTGAGTACAACAAGCAGATCGTCGCGGCCACGGCCACCGGCAGTACTCCCAACAACCTGCTCGATGCCCGCAGCGAAGCGGTACGCCAGCTGAACGAGCTGGTGGGCGTGACCGTGCAGGAGCGCGAAGGCAACTACGATGTCATTCTGGGCAGCGGCCAGTCGCTGGTCACCGGCGGCAAGGCCAACCCCCTGTCGGTACAGCCGGGGGTGGCGGACAAGAGCCAGGCCACCCTGCGCATCAACTATGAGTCGTTCAGCTCGGACGTGACCTCGGTCGCCACCGGCGGCACCATTGGCGGCCTGCTGCGCTACCGCCAGGATGTGCTGACCCCGTCCATGAACGAACTGGGCCGCGTCGCCCTGGTGGTGGCTGACAGCATCAACAGCCAGCTGGGCCAGGGCCTCGACGCCAATGGTCAGTTTGGCAGCTCGCTGTTCACCAGCATCAACAGCGCCTCTGCCATCGCCCAGCGTAGCCTGGCGTCGTCCAACAACAGCGCAGGCTCCGGCAACCTCGACGTGACCATCGCCAACAGCGGCGCGGTTAGCACCTATGACTACGAGGTCAAGTTCACCAGCGCCAACCAGTACAGCGTGCGCCGTTCCGACGGCACCAGCATGGGCTCGTTCGACCTCAACGCCGACCCCGCGCCGGTGATCGACGGCTTTAGCCTCTCGCTCAAGGGCGGGGCGCTGGCGGCGGGCGACAGCTTCAAGGTCATCCCCACCCGGTCGGCGGCAGGTGCCATCAATACGGTGCTCACCGATGCCAACAAGCTGGCCTTCGCCGGCCCGGTCAGTGCCACCACCGGCAGTGGCAACAGCGGTACCGGCACCATCACCCAGCCTACGCTGGGCCAGCCCCTGAATATTTATGGCGGCGCCGACAATGCCCTGGTGCAGCAGGCGATTCGCGACTCCATGCCTGTACGGGTGGTGATGGACACCGCCAGCGGCGGCTCCCAGGGTTACAAGGTGTTCGATGCCAAGGGCACGCAAATCGGCACCGGCACCGTGGTGCCGGGGCAGGACAACAAGCTCTCCATCTCGGTGCCCATGCGCGACGGGGCTGGCAACCCGATTGTCGATGGCAGTGGCAACCCGCGCACCTTCGCGCTGGAAACCACCGTTGGCGGCAGCCCGGCCGCCAACGACAGCTTTACCCTGTCGTTCAATGCCGATGGCAAGGCAGACAACCGCAACGCCACGGCCCTGCTGGGCTTGCAGACCAAGTCCACGGTCAATACCGGGTCCGGCGGTGGCACCAGTTTCACCTCGGCCTATGCGTCGTTGGTCGAGCGGGTAGGGGCCAAAGCCAGCCAGGCCACCATTGATACCACCGCCACCCAGGCGGTGCTCAAGTCGGCCAGCGAAAGCCGCAGTGCGGTGTCAGGGGTGAACCTTGACGACGAGGCGGCCAGCCTGGTCAAGTTCCAGCACTACTACACCGCGTCGTCGCAGATCATCAAGGCGGCGCAAGAAACCTTCAGCACCCTGATCAACGCCTTGTAAGGAGTAGCGACCGTGCGTATTTCCACTGCTCAGTTCTATGAAGCCAGCGCCAGCAGCTACTCCAAGAACTTCTCGGACATGAACAAGACCAGCGCCCAGGTAACGTCGGGCGTGCGTATCCAGACCGCCGGCGATGACCCGGTGGGCGCGGCGCGGTTGCTGCTGCTGCAACAGCAGCAGTCGCTGCTGGACCAGTACAGCGGCAACATGAACACGGTAAGCAATGCGCTGCTACAGGAAGAGAGCGTGCTATCCACCATCAATGACGCGATGCAGCGCGCCAGCGAGTTGGCCATCCGCGCCGGCGGCGCGGGTGTGACAGACGCTGACCGGGTATCGATCAGCACCGAGTTGAAGGAAATCGAGGCCAATATCTTTGGCTTGCTCAACTCGCGCGATGCCAATGGCGACTACATGTTCGCCGGCTCCAAGAGCACTACACCGCCCTACGTGCGCAACTCCGATGGCACCTACAGCTACCACGGTGACCAGACCCAGTTGAGCCTGCAGGTTTCCGACACCCTGAACCTGGCCACCAACGACAGCGGTGCCAGCGTGTTCGATGCAGCGAAGAACAAGAGCCGTACCCAGTCGACCTTGCTGGTGCCGGCCACCGATGATGGCGTGGTCGGCGTTTCGCCGGGTCTGTTGAAGTCGAGCAACAGCTACAACGACAGCTTCACTGCCGGGCAGCCGTACAAGCTCACGTTCACCAGCGCTACCCAGTATTCGATCACCGATGCCAATGGCAACGACATTACGGCAGAAACCCCCACCAACGGTCATTTCGACAGCAAGACCGAGGGGGCCAACCGTATTGCCCTGCGCGGTGTCGAGTTCGAAATCACCGTCACGCTGGAGGAGGGCAAGGACGCCGACGCGGCCGTGGCCGGGCGCGAGTTCTCATTGGCAGCGCGCCCGGACTCCTTCACCACGACCCGTGGCGCTGGCAACTCTTCCACCGCGCAAGTCACC
The DNA here is from genome assembly GCF_016648095.1 of Pseudomonas sp. S32. NCBI lineage: Bacteria > Pseudomonadati > Pseudomonadota > Gammaproteobacteria > Pseudomonadales > Pseudomonadaceae > Pseudomonas > Pseudomonas sp. S32. The sequence continues at coordinate 45,423 of NZ_JACVVF010000012.1, read as the reverse complement.
AGCAGTGCTGTCACCGACCCAACCGCCTACCGCAGCACGTTCCCCAGCAACGGGGCGGTGATCAAGTTCACCGGGCCAGACACGTACGAGTTCTATGCGCAGCCCATGAAAGCTGACAGCAAACCGGTGGCCACCGGTACCTTCACTGCGCCGCAGTTGACGGTGGCGGGGGTGACCTATGACGTGAACGGCGCGCCGCAGGCCGGCGACCAGTTCGCGGTCACGGCCAACACCCACCAGAACCAGAACGTGCTGGAAACCATCAGCCAGCTGCGTGCGGCGCTGGACACTCCCGTGACTGGCGCAGGGGCGGCCAACGGCCTGAAGGATGCGGTGGCCTCGGCCATTGCCAACCTGGCCAGTGCGCGCGAGCAGGTGGACATCACCCGGGGTTCGATCGGTGCGCGGGGCAGTTCGCTGGAAATTCAGCGGCAGGAAAACACCAGCCTGGGCCTGGCCAACAAGACCACCCAGGATGCGATCGGCAATACCGACATGTCTCAGGCTGCGATCACCCTGACCCTGCAGCAGGCCATGCTGGAGGCCTCCCAGCTGGCCTTCTCGCGCATTTCCCAGTTGAGTTTGTTCAACAAGCTCTGATCACTCATGCAATGCGGGGCTGCTGCGCAGCCCATCGCGAGCTGCGCTCGCTCCTACGGGGGCGGGGCGGCGCACCTCTGTGCTGCGCCGCATTACCCGGCTTTCATTGCATTTCAATGTGACCAATGAGTCAAAACGGTCATCTTCCCTGTATTCTATGCAGCAGCATTTTGTTACCGGTGCGCAGGAAAGCGCTGCTTTCCTTCCCCAGCGGTGACGCCCCGGTATTTGGCGCCCTCAATTTATCGAGTGGTGGTCTTTGGCTGTTTTCATTGGGAAGCCAGAATGATTGGCATCAAAAGCATCGCGAGTTACGTGCCCACCGCTGGCCTGGATAACTATGTCCAGGGTGCGAAGTTCGGCAAGGACGAAGAGTTCATGTTCGGCAAGATCGGCGCGTCCTTCCTGCCACGCAAGGCCCCGGAGCAGGAGACCTCCGACCTGTGCGTAGAGGCCGCACGGGCCCTGTTCGCCAGCAACCCCGATCTTGATCCGCAGTCGATCGACGCGTTGATCGTGGTCACCCAGAACGGCGATGAAGAAGGCCTGCCGCACACGGCCGCCATCGTTCAAAGCAAGCTTGGCCTGTCCACCCGCGTGGCGGCCTTCGATGTTTCGCTGGGCTGTTCCGGTTACGTATATGGCCTTTACGCCATCAAGGGCTTCATGGAGGCGGCGGGCCTGAAGAACGGCCTGCTGATTACTGCAGACCCGTACTCCAAGATCGTTGACCCCGAAGACCGCAACACCACCATGCTGTTCGGTGACGCCGCCACCGCCACGTGGATGGCTGAAGATGCGGTGTGGAACTTGGGCCAGGCCCGCTTCGGGACCGACGGCTCTGGCGCCGAGCACCTGAAGGTGAGCGATGGCAAGTTCTTCATGAATGGCCGCCAGGTGTTCAACTTCGCGCTGGTCAAGGTGCCGGCGCACCTGCACGAGCTGCTCGACGCCAGCGGGCTGCAGTCTGCGGATATCGATGCCTTCTGCATTCACCAGGGCAGCGCGGCGATCGTCGATGCGGTGGCGCGGCGCTTCGAAGAGCATCACCCCGAGAAATTCGTGAAGGACATGCTGGAAACCGGCAACACGGTGTCCTCCAGCGTGCCGCTGTTGCTGCAGAAGCACATGCTCGATGGCAACTGGAAGCGCGTGGCTATCAGCGGCTTTGGTGTAGGGCTGTCGTGGGGCTCGGCGATTCTTTATCGCAATTAAGGCCTCTCCGGCGTGGCCTGGTGTGCCCCGTAGGAGCGAGCGCAGCTCGCGATGGGCTGCGTAGCAGCCCCCCGCTATCTGGGCAGTCATGCGAAATTTGATGGGGGTGCTTTGCACCCCATCGCGAGCTTTGCTCGCTCCTACATGCCCGGTATGTATTATTTCTGGCGCCAACAAACCGCCCTCAACCCATTGATTTCAAAGGCTGGCCGCGTGCCAGCATTTTTTTTTTGAAAAACCCCTCAAGCAACCAGGCCATCCGACGATAACTATTACGAAGGTTCTCTAGGCCAATCCGGCGGTTGCCAAGGCCGGAAGCCGCAGTACCCATACAACGAGGATTTCGTCATGGCTTTAACTGTAAACACCAACATTGCTTCGGTTACTACCCAAGTAAACCTGAACAAGGCCAGCAACGCTCAGGCCACCGCGATGCAGCGTCTGTCCTCGGGTCTGCGTATCAACAGCGCTAAAGACGACGCTGCTGGCCTGCAGATCGCCAACCGCCTGACCAGCCAGATCAACGGCCTGGGCCAGGCTGTAAAGAACGCCAACGACGGTATCTCGATCGCGCAGACCGCTGAAGGTGCAATGCAGGCTTCGACCGACATCCTGCAAAAAATGCGTACCCTGGCACTGTCGTCGGCCACTGGCTCCCTGAGCGCCGACGACCGCAAGTCGAACAACGACGAATACCAGGCCCTGACTGCCGAACTGAACCGTATCTCCGACACCACCACCTTCGGTGGTCAGAAGCTGCTGGACGGCTCGTACGGTACCAAGGCCATCCAGGTTGGTGCCAACGCCAACGAAACCATCAACGTTTCCCTGGACAACGTCTCGGCCAAGAGCATTGGTTCGCAGCAGGTTAAATCCGGCACCATCACCCCGACTGCAAGCGGCGTGACTGCAGCCGACCTGGTGGTGACCGGCAACGGCCAGACCAAAACTGTCAGCTACGATGCCGGCGCTTCGGCCAAGGACATCGCGGCCAAGCTCAATGGCGCTATCGGTGGCCTGACTGCCGCTGCCAGCACCGAAGTCAAGCTGACCGTTGCCAGCGGCGCTGCCACCACTCCTGCCAACTTCGACCTGAAAGTCGGCAGCAGCACCGTCAGCTTCATCGGCGTGACCGACACTGCCAGCCTGGCTGACCAGTTGAAGTCTAACGCTGCCAAACTCGGCATCAGCGTTAACTACGACGAATCTACCAAAAGCCTGGAGGTCAAGTCCGACACCGGTGAGAACCTCAGCTTCACCTCGAAAGCAGGTGCAGAGGCGATCTCGGTCGGTGCCAAGAATGGCAGTGGCGAATACGCTGCAACACTGACTGCATTGTCTGCGACTGCGAACGACAAGGCCGTAGTGACTGGCCAGATCTCGCTGGACTCGGCCAAAGGCTACTCCGTTGCCAACGGCGCAACCGGTACTGGCGCAACTGACCTGTTCGGTGCAGCTTCGGTGTCGTCGAAAAAGACCACCATCGCCGACACCGACGTGACCGCTGCCGTCAACGCCCAGAACGCCCTGGCCGTTATCGACAAGGCCATCGGTTCGATCGACAGCGTACGTTCGGGCCTGGGTGCTACCCAGAACCGTCTGCAAACCACCGTTGACAACCTGCAGAACATCCAGAAGAACTCCACCGCTGCCCGCTCCACCGTGCAGGATGTGGACTTCGCTTCGGAAACTGCCGAGCTGACCAAGCAGCAAACCCTGCAACAGGCATCCACTGCGATCCTGTCCCAGGCCAACCAGCTGCCTTCCTCGGTCCTGAAACTGCTCCAGTAATTCAGGCGCCTGAGTAAAGGGTGAAAGGGCGCGTTTACGTGCCCTTTCACCCTTTTTGACATGAGGAGTTCGGAACATGGACATCAGTCTCAAGCTGAGTCAGGTGTACCCCCCTGTGTTACCCCAGCCCTCTGCGGCGGAGCGGGACCCGGCCGTGCCTGCCAAGGTGCAGGAAGCCGCGCCGCCCGAGCCCAAGCCGCACACGCGCGAGGACCTGGAAAAAGCGGTTGGCGATATCCGTGATTTCGTGCAGTCGAGCCAGCGTCAGCTGGACTTTTCCATTGATGATTCCACCGGGCAGGTCGTGGTCAAGGTGATCGCCACCGACTCGGGCGAGGTCATCCGCCAGCTACCGTCTGAAACGGCGTTAAAGCTCGCGCAGAGCCTCAGCGAAGCCGGCAGCCTGCTGTTCGAGGGGCGCGCTTAGGCTGGCATGATTTTTGTTGTTGTTAGGTCTTTTAAGGATTTTTCGCCAAGGATCTGGCAGCTACCGTTCAAGGAGAGCAATGATGGCAGGTACAACCGTCAGTGGTATCGGCTCGGGTATCGACACCCAGGCCATCGTCGATTCGCTCGTGGCCGCCCAGAAGGCGCCCAAGCAGACGCAAATCAATACCCAAACGCTGAAGGCAACCACCACGTTGTCCTCGATTGGCAAGATCCAGTCAGCGCTCGATGCCTTCCGTGGTGCGCTGACCAACATGACCGATACCAATAGTTTTGGCGGCTTGAGTTTGCAGTCGTCCAACGAAAAGGTGGCTACCGTCACCATGGGCGCCGGCGCTGCCAATGGTTCGTTCTCGTTGCTGGTCAGCAAGCTGGCCAAGGCGTCCAAGGTGTCCACCCAGGTGTACGCGGACGGGGCAGGGTCGGTGGTCAACAAAGGCACTACCGCAACCACCCTGACCATGACCCAGAATGGCAAGGCTTACGACCTGAGCGTTCCGGCTGGCGCAACGTTGCAGCAGGTGCGCGACAGCATCAACAGCCAGTTCGGCCCGGCAGGCCTGAGTGCCAACGTGCTCACGGATGCCACAGGCTCGCGGCTGGTCATTACATCGACCAAGATGGGCGAGGGGTCGGACATTACCCTGTCTGGGAATTCTGGAATCGACACGGGTTACAAGGTCGTAGACGAGCCCGCGGACGCCGAGTACATGCTCGATGGCGTCGCCATGAAATCGAAGACCAATGATATTACCGATGCAGTGAGTGGCCTGAACATCAAGTTGGTAGGTGTATCTCCAAAAAGCTCAACGGGCGAAGATACGATTACCACGCTCTCACTCAGCACCAGCAGCGCTACCCTCAAGTCGGGCCTCAAAGGCTTCATCGATAGCTATAACGCGCTGCTGAAAGTGGTGAACGCCGAAACCAAGGTCACCAAGAATTCCGATGGCAGCATGACAGCGGCTGCGCTGACCGGCGATGCATCGATGCGCACGCTGATGACGTCCATCCGTGAAGAACTCAATGCGGTGTCCGGCAACGGCACCCTCAAGTCGTTGGCAGCCTTCGGGGTTACCTCTTCGCAGGATGGCGGCACGCTGAGCCTGGATGACAAGAAGTGGGACAAGGTCGCCAGCACCAATGCGGCAGACCTGACCAGCATCTTCAATGGCAAGGACGGGCTGCTGGCCCGCCTGCAAAAAGTTACCGAGCCGTTTGCCAAGGCGTCCACCGGTACCCTGGCCGAGCGTTCGAAAACCCTTAGCGAAAGCCTGACCAAGCTCAAGACCGAGCAGGACACCCTGGATGCACGGATGGAGGCCCTGCAGAAGAGCCTGCAGGACAAGTACAACAACATGGACACATTGGTTACCCAGCTGCGCCAGCAGCAAAGCTCGGTGCTCAGTACGTTGAATGCGCTGAACAAGTCCAGCAGCGACGACTGACCGTAAGCCGTTGCCCGAAACCGGTTTTATCGCTGGTTTCGGGCAATAACCCGTAAAGTTTTCCGTGTTTTGCCCGATACATAAAGTATCAACCTTCCAGAAGCATGCCCGCCACGAGGTCGCAAGATGAATCCCATGAGAGCCCTTCGTCAGTATCAGAAGGTCAATTCCCATGCCCAGATTTCCGAAGCAACGCCGCACCGCCTGGTGCAGATGCTGATGGAAGGTGGCCTTGATCGCATGGCGCAGGCCAAAGGGGCAATGGCGCGGGGTGACGTGGCCGAGAAGGGGCTGATGCTGGGCAAGGCGATCGACATCATCATTGGCCTGCGCGACGGCCTCTCGCCTGAGAAGAGCGAGAACCCGCAATACGTTGAAAACCTCGATGCCCTCTACGTGTACATGACCAACCGCCTGATGCAGGCCAACATCGACAACGATGCTGGCATCATCGATGAAGTGGCCCGGCTGCTGATCACCGTGAAGAGCGGTTGGGATGGCATCGCCGACATCCAGCCTGCCAGCTGACGGCAAGGAGACTACCGTGACTGCACTGCAACGCCTCGACGATACGTGTGATGCCCTGCTTGGCGCCCTGGGCGAGCGTGACTGGGATTCCATTGCCAGGCTGGACGTTGCATGCCGTACCTGTATCGACGAAGTGCTCGAAACCCACTCGTACGATCAAGGCTTGCTGCGGGAAAAGCTCGAAGGGGTGATGGAGGTCTACCGTAGCCTCATCGAAGTGACAACCGGCGAGCGCCAGGCAATTGCCGAAGAGATGACCCAGATCAACCAAGCGAAGAATGCTTCAAAGGTTTATCATTTGTTCAGTTAAGATGCGAACAACTGAACAAAAGGCGCCATAAATTTGACTGTGCGACCCTTTTTGACTTAACTAGTGGCTGTTTTCGTATTTCAGACGTCCGAACACTGACCATTCAGTCGGAATGATGTCGAGCATGCCTTCGGGCGCCGATATGACTAGGGAAGTTGCTATTGCATGTGGCGTGAAACCAAGATTCTCCTGATCGATGACGACAGCACCCGCCGCCGCGATCTGGCGGTGGTGCTGAACTTCCTGGGCGAAGACAACCTGCCCTGCACCAGTGCTGACTGGCAGCAGGTGGTCGAGCCGCTGTCTTCCAGCCGCGAGGTACTGTGCGTACTCGTCGGCGCCGTGGATGCGCCTGGCACCCTGCTTGGGTTGCTTAAGACAGTCGCAACCTGGGATGAGTTCCTTCCGGTCTTGCTTTTAGGTGATATTTCTTCCGGTGACCTGCCAGAGGACCTGCGCCGCCGCGTGCTTTCGAACCTCGAAATGCCGCCCAGCTACAGTCAGTTGCTGGATTCGCTGCACCGCGCCCAGGTGTACCGCGAGATGTATGACCAGGCCCGTGAACGTGGGCGTCAGCGCGAGCCCAACCTGTTCCGCAGCCTGGTCGGTACCAGCCGCGCCATCCAGCACGTGCGCCAGATGATGCAGCAGGTGGCCGACACCGACGCCAGCGTGCTCATTCTGGGCGAGTCGGGCACCGGCAAGGAGGTGGTTGCGCGCAACCTGCACTACCACTCCAAGCGCCGTGAGGCACCCTTCGTGCCGGTCAACTGTGGTGCTATCCCTGCGGAGCTGCTGGAAAGCGAGTTGTTCGGCCATGAAAAGGGCGCATTCACCGGGGCCATCACCAGCCGGGCAGGGCGCTTTGAACTGGCCAATGGCGGTACGTTGTTCCTGGACGAAATCGGCGACATGCCGTTGCCCATGCAGGTGAAGCTGCTGCGCGTGCTGCAGGAACGCACTTTCGAGCGCGTGGGCAGCAACAAGACCCAGAGCATCGATGTGCGCATCATCGCCGCCACGCACAAGAACCTCGAAAACATGATCGAGGACGGCACCTTCCGCGAAGACCTGTACTACCGGCTGAACGTGTTCCCCATCGAGATGGCCCCCCTGCGCGAGCGCGTCGAGGACATCCCGCTGCTGATGAACGAGCTGATCTCGCGCATGGAGCACGAGAAGCGGGGTTCCATCCGCTTCAACTCGGCTTCGATCATGTCCCTGTGCCGCCATGGCTGGCCGGGTAACGTGCGCGAACTGGCCAACCTGGTCGAGCGCATGGCGATCATGCACCCGTACGGGGTGATTGGTGTGTCGGAACTGCCGAAGAAATTCCGCTACATCGACGACGAAGACGAGCAGATGGTCGACAGCCTGCGCAGTGACCTGGAAGAGCGCGTGGCCATCAACGGCCACACCCCCAACTTCAGCAACCCTGCCATGCTCCCGCCAGAGGGGCTCGACCTCAAGGACTACCTGGGCAGCCTGGAGCAAGGTCTTATCCAGCAGGCGCTGGACGATGCCAACGGTATCGTTGCCCGTGCCGCCGAACGCCTGCGCATCCGCCGTACCACCCTGGTGGAGAAGATGCGCAAATACGGCATGAGCCGCCAAGGTGGCGAGGACCAGGCAGAAGACTAACGCTCAAGCGGCCTCCGCTCGCGCATTCGTAGGAGCGAGCAGAGCTCGCGATGGGCTGCAAAGCAGCCCTTCCTCCCCACTTCCCTCCAATTCCCCAGAAACCGCCCGCCCACCCACCAACCCGGCATGTGTTTTGCTATTGCCTAGCATCCAGTGCCAGGGGTCGGTTTTTTGTCACCCCTCCGACCAATGCGGACGAAAAGTACAATGAAAGCAGTCATTCTGGCCGGTGGGCTGGGCACACGCATCAGCGAAGAATCCCACCTGCGACCCAAGCCGATGATCGAGATAGGCGGCAAGCCAATCATCTGGCACATCATGAAGATCTACTCCCACTACGGCATCAACGACTTCATCATCTGCCTGGGTTACAAGGGCTACGTGATCAAGGAGTACTTTGCCAACTACTTCCTGCACATGTCGGACGTCACCTTCGACATGGCCGAAAACCGCATGGACATCCATAACCGCCACGCCGAGCCCTGGCGGGTAACGCTGGTCGACACCGGCGAATACACCGCTACCGGTGGCCGGCTGAAGCGGGTGCGCGACTACGTTGGCGATGAAACCTTCTGCCTGACCTACGGTGACGGCGTTTCGGACGTGGATATTCCGCGCCTGATCGACTTCCACCGCCAGCACGGCAAGATGGCCACCGTCACCGCCGTGCAGCCGCCGGGGCGCTATGGCGCGCTGGACGTGCAGGGTGACCAGGTACGCGGTTTTCAGGAAAAGCCCGCAGGCGATGGCGGCTGGATCAACGGTGGCTTCTTCGTGCTGGATCCGGCCGTATTGGACTACATAGACGGTGATGCCACCACCTGGGAGGACGCGCCCATGCGCCGCCTGGCCGAGGACGGCCAACTCATGAGCCACCTGCACCGGGGGTTCTGGCAACCCATGGATACCCTGCGTGACCGCAACCTGCTCGAGGCTCACTGGAAAAACGGCGAGGCAGCGTGGCAGCTATGGCGTTGACCTCGGCATTCTGGGCGGGCCGCCGGGTGCTGCTCACCGGCCATACCGGCTTCAAGGGCGGTTGGCTGGCAGTGTGGCTGCGCCAGCTGGGCGCTGACGTGCGTGGCTTCGCCTTGCCCGCAGCCACCACGCCTTCGCTGTGGCAGGTGGCGCAATTGCAGCAGCACGTGGCCGGTGACTTTGGCGACATCCGCGATGGCTCGGCCTTGGCGGGCGCCGTGCAGGCGTTCCAGCCCGAACTGGTGCTGCACCTGGCAGCCCAGCCGCTGGTACGCGAGGCCTACCGTACACCCGTCGATACCTACGCCACCAACGTCATGGGCACGCTCAACCTGTTGGAAGCGGTGCGCGCTACACCCTCAGTGCGCGCCGTGTTGGTGGTGACCACCGACAAATGCTACGACAACCGCGAGTGGCCCTGGCCATACCGTGAACAGGACGCCCTGGGCGGCTTCGACCCCTACAGCAGCAGCAAGGCCTGTGTCGAACTGCTGTGCGCCAGCTACCGCGACTCGTTTCTGCGCACTGCCGGTGTGGCGTTGGCCACGGCGCGGGCGGGCAACGTGTTGGGTGGCGGTGACTGGTCTGCCGAACGCCTGTTGCCGGACATCTTCCGCGCCTGGCAGGGCGGGGAAGAAGTTGTTCTGCGCTACCCAGGCGCTACGCGCCCCTGGCAGCACGTGCTCGACCCGCTGATGGGCTACCTGCAACTGGCCCAAAGCCTGCTCACCGAGGGCGACCGGCACGCCGGCGCCTGGAACTTCGGCCCGGACAGCGCTGGGCTGGCCAGCGTGGGTGACATCGTCAGCCGTCTTGCCCGGCACTGGCCCGGCGAAGCCCGCTGGTCGGTCGCGGCCGATGCCCAGCCCCATGAGGCAGGGCTGCTGGCCCTGGACTCCAGCAAGGCGCGGCAGTTGCTGGGCTGGGCGCCACGCTGGTCGCTGGACCATACCCTCAAACAGACCCTGGCCTGGCACCTGGCATGGCGTGCGGGGCGTGACATGAACATTGTTACCCGCGAGCAGATCGCGGCTCATCAAGGCGAAACCCATGAGTGACAGCACGGCGCAGCAGTTGCGCCAACAGATTGCCGAGCTGGTTGGCCGCTATGCCGACCTGCAGATGGCGCCCAAACCCTTTGTTGCAGGGCAGAGCAATGTGCCGCCCTCGGGCAAGGTCATCGGTGCGGGCGAACTGCAGGCCATGACCGAAGCGGTACTGGACGGGTGGCTTACCACGGGCCGCTTCAACGAGGCGTTCGAGAAGCGCCTGGCCAAATACCTGGGGCGGCGCTGCGTACTCACTACCAACTCCGGCTCTTCGGCCAACCTGCTGGCGTTGTCGGCCCTGACCTCGCCGCGGCTGGGTGAGCGTGCGATCAAGCCTGGCGATGAAGTGATCGGCGTTGCGGCCGGTTTCCCGACCACGGTCAACCCGATCCTGCAGTTTGGCGCGGTACCGGTGTTCGTTGATGTGCAGATGGGCACCTACAACATCGACCCGGCACTGATCGAGGCTGCCATCGGCCCGAAGACCAAGGCCATCATGCTGGCCCACACCCTCGGCAACCCATTCGACCTGGGCGTGGTCCGCGCCTTGTGCGACAAGTACGGCCTGTGGCTGATCGAAGACTGCTGCGACGCCCTGGGCTCCACCTACGAAGGGCGCATGGTCGGCACCTTTGGCGATATCGGTACCCTCAGTTTCTACCCGGCGCACCACATCACCATGGGCGAGGGTGGGGCGGTATTCACGGAGTCGCCGTTGCTCAAGCGCATTATCGAATCGTTCCGCGACTGGGGCCGTGACTGCTATTGCGCGCCGGGGGAGGACAACACCTGCAGCAAGCGCTTCTGCTGGCAGCTGGGTGACCTGCCACAAGGTTACGACCACAAGTACACCTACTCGCACCTGGGCTACAACCTGAAGATCACCGACATGCAGGCCGCCTGCGCACTGGCGCAGATGGACCGTGTGGACGGGTTTGTCGCCGCACGCAAACGCAACTTCGCCTGGCTGAGCGAGCGCCTGGCCGGTTGCGCCGACCGGTTGATCCTGCCCCAGGCCACGCCCGGCAGCGACCCGTCCTGGTTCGGCTACCCCATCACCCTGCGCGACGGCGCTGAAGGCCGCCGGGTGGAGCTGGTGCGCTACCTGGACGCCCAGGGCGTCGGCACACGCCTGCTGTTCGCCGGCAACCTCACCCGCCAGCCCTACATGCAGGGGTTGCGGTACCGGGTGGCGGGTGAGCTGGCAGTCACCGACAAGATCATGAACGACACGTTCTGGATCGGCCTGTGGCCGGGCTTGAGCGATGGTCACCTGGAACACGCGGCCAGTCACATCGAAGCCTGGCTCAATCGAGGAACACACTGATGAGCACAGCCCCTGCCGCCACCGCCGGTACTTTGTTCGACAAACCCCTGTTCATCTTGGAGATGGCCAACAACCACATGGGCGACGTGGCCCATGGTGTGGCGCTGATTCGGGCATTTGCCGCCGTTTGCAAGGATTTCCCGTTCCGTTTTGCCTTCAAGCTGCAATACCGCGACCTGGACACCTTCGTTCACCCGTCGATGCGTGGCCGCGATGATGTGAAATACATCAAGCGCTTCAGCGAGACGCGGTTATCCCGCGAGCAGTTTGATGCCCTGGTCGCGGAAATCCGTGAGCATGGGTTTCTCTGCCTGTCCACGCCGTTCGATGAAGCGTCAGTCGATGTGATCGAAGCCCAGCAGCTCGATGCAATCAAGGTTGCAAGCTGCTCGATGAGTGACTGGCCGCTGCTGGAGCGCGTGGTGCAGACCGGGCACCCACTGATTGTGTCAACCGCAGGTTCCACCCTGGAGGAGCTAGACCGGCTGGTCAGCTTCCTTACCCACCGGCAGAAGAGCTTCGCCATCCTGCACTGCGTGGGCGAATACCCGACGCCTGATGCCAACATGCACCTGTCGCAGGTGGACTTTCTGCGCCGCCGCTACCCCGGTGTGCGCGTAGGTTTCTCCACCCACGAGAACCCGGACAACACCGACATCGTCAAGATAGCGATGGCCAAGGGCGCCCGGGTCTTCGAGAAGCATGTCGGGCTGCCGACCGAGCACTATCCGATCAACGCCTATTCCGCGAGCCCTGAGCAGGTCCGGCGCTGGCTGGAAGCGGCCCAATATGCCCTGTTGCTGTGTGGTGAAGGCGAGCAGCGCCTGCCGGTAAACGAGAGTGAACGCGCCAGCCTGCGTTCGTTGCGTCGGGGCGTGTTCGCTCGCCGGCCCATCGCAGCGGGTGAGGTGGTGCAGGCTGACGATGTGTATTTCGCCTTTCCACCGCAAGACGGCCAGTTCACGGCCAACGACTGGTCGAAGTACAGCACCTTCACCGCCCAGGCGGACATCCCCGAACACGCTGCCCTGAGCCCGGACAACAGCAACCAGCGTGATGTGCGGGGCAAGGTCTGGGCCATCGTCCAGCAGGTGCGGGCGCAGCTCAGTGGCAGCCACGTCGTGGTGCCAGGGCGTGTCGACCTGGAGATCTCCCACCACTATGGCCTGGACCGCTTCGACGAGACTGGGCTGGCCATGCTCACGGTGGTCAACCGCGGCTACTGCAAGAAACTGCTGATGCTGCTGCCGGGCCAGCGGCACCCGGAGCAATACCACAAGCGCAAGGAAGAAACCTTCCACGTTCTGCACGGCGAGCTGACGCTGGAGCTGGATGGCGTGACGCGGGTCTGCCGCCCCGGTGACGTGGTTACCGTGGAGCCGGGTGTACGCCATGCCTTCCACAGCCAGGAAGGGGCGATCATCGAAGAATTGTCTTCTACCCATTTCAGCAATGATTCGTTCTATACCGATGAAGCGATCAATGCCAATCGCGATCGTAAAACCCTCTTGAGCTATTGGATGGACTGACGTGCCGACTCCTTATCGTGTTGCCGACTACATCGCTGATTTCATCGCAGGACTTGGGGTGCAGCATGTTTTCCTGTTGCCGGGCGGCGGTGCCATGCACCTCAATGACGCGGTCGGCAAACACCCCGACCTGGACGTAGTGGCCTGTCATCATGAGCAGGCCGCTGCGATCGCTGCCGAAGCCTATTGCCGGATCAACGAAAATATCGGTGTGGCGATGGTGACCACAGGCCCTGGCGCCACCAACGCGGTGACGGCCGTGGCAGGCGCCTGGATCGAGTCGGTACCGTTGCTGGTCATATCCGGGCAGGTCAAGCGTGCCGACCTGCTGCGCGGTGCGCCGTTGCGCCAGAAAGGCGTACAGGAAGTCGACATTGTCAGTGTGGTCGAGCCGATCACCAAATACGCCATCACCGTACAGCAGCCGGAGGACATTCGCCGGGAGCTGGAGCGGGCCGTCTTCCTGGCGCGGGACGGCCGTGCCGGGCCGGTGTGGATCGACGTGCCCCTGGACGTGCAAGGTGCGCCAATCGATGCCGCCAACCTGGCCGGCTTCGACGAGCAGGCAGCAGTGGTTGAGGCCCTCGACCCGGCTACCCTCGCGCAGGTTCGCAGCTTGCTCGAAGGTGCTGAGCGGCCGTTGATTCTTGCGGGCCATGGGGTTCGCCTGAGTGGCGGTGCAGCAGCGTTCCGCGACTTGATCGAAAGCATCGGCGTGCCCTTGGTCACCACCTGGAATGCCATGGATCTGCTGCCTTACGAGCATCCTCTTTATGTGGGCCGCCCCGGCGTAGTGGCGCTGCGTGCGCCCAACTTCGCTGTACAGAACGCCGACCTGCTGATCACCATTGGTTGCCGCCTGGATAACATCATCACCGCCTATGCTCCACGTGATTTTGCGCGTCATGCACGCAAGGTGGTGGTCGATGTGGATGCCAACGAGATCGCCAAGCTGGACATGGCCATTGATGTTGCGGTCAACAGTGATGCTGCCGGTTTCATCGAGGCGCTGGCAGTATCGCTGCAAGGTGCATCGTTCAGTCGCCCGCAGTGGTTGTCGCGTTGCCGCGACTGGAAGGCCCGTTACGGCGTCAATGATGGCAAGCCATTCCCTGACAGCGGGCCGATCAGCCACTTCCAGTTTGCCGACGCGCTGTCCAATGCCGTACCGCAAAACACGCTCGTCAGCACAGGCAGTTCGGGCCTGGCGGTTGAAGTGTTCTACACCGTTTTCCGCAACCGTGAAGGGCAGCGGGTGTTTCTGACCTCCGGCCTCGGTGCCATGGGTTATGGCCTGCCAGCGGCAATTGGTGCCTGCTTCGCCAATGGCTGCAAGCCTATGGTGGCGGTGGAAAGTGATGGCAGCCTGCAACTGAACATCCAGGAATTGGCCACAATGCGCGGCTTCAACCTGCCCATCTGCCTGGTGGTGATGAACAACGGCGGTTACGCCTCGATCCGCAATACCCAGCGTAACTATTTCGAGGGCCGTTATGTGGGCACTGGGCCCGAAGCAGGGTTGTGGATGCCGGACCTGCAGGAACTCGCCCAGGCCTATCACCTGCCGTTCAAGCGCATCAGTGACGTTGCCGAGCTGGAGCAAGGCCTTGCCGAGGCGCTGCAAGTACCTCGGCCAATGATCGTCGAGGTGCTGTTGATGAAGGATGAGGCATTGAGCCCGAAGGTGGCGGCAATTCCCCAGGCCGACGGCTCAATGACGTCCATGCCGCTGGAGGACATGAGCCCGTTGCTGCCGCTGGCGGTACTGGAAAAAGAAATGGCAGGCAACCTCGCGCAGGTGTCGCGCCGAGTTCGGCAGGGGGAATGATGAAACGTCACATCCTGTTCGACTTTGATGGCACCCTGGTGGACTCTGCGCCGGCCATTCTCGGCTGTTTTTCCCGCGTGCTCCAGGTGCATGGCCAGCAGGCTGTGTGCCCGGTGGACGACAGCCTTATCGGGCCACCGCTGCGCCAGACGCTTGCGACCCTGAGCGGCAGCTCCGACAACGCGCTGCTCGACGCCATGAGCGCCACATTCAAGACCCTGTACGACGCCGAGGCATGCCTGGAAACTGCCGCCTACGCCGGTTGCCAGGCGGTTATCGAGCAGTTGCACGCCCAGGGTTTCAACCTGTGCATCGCCACCAACAAACGCCTGTTGCCAACCCAGCGCATTCTTGCGGCACTCGGCTGGGAGGGGCTATTCAGCAAGGTGTTCGCCAGCGATTCCTACCCAGGTCGCTATCAGGACAAGACCGGCATGATTGCCGCTTTGCTCGAAGAGGCAGGTATCGCTGCCGAGCAAGCGATCTACATCGGCGATACGTCGGCAGATGGCCGTGCAGCGGCGGGCAACGGCGTGGAGTTCTGGCCTGTGGCGTGGGGTTATGGCCACTTCGCCAGCAGCGAGCAACCCTTGCGTTCGCCGCAGCAGATGCTGGAGCGCCTGGTCCCCTGATGAATACCTCCAGCACCGCCAGCCAATGCCCCTGCTGCATGACCGCCGCAGTGTTGCTGCCCAGCCCGGCCTATACGCGCTGTCGCTGCTGCGGGCACCGTTGGCGGTTGCCGACGGAGGGGCTTGGCTACTACGAAACCCTGGTTGCCCGTAACGACCTGAACACCCCGTGGTTCAAGCGCAAGATGCGCGAGCGCGTTGTTGCTGTGTCCGGGCTGCTGGAAACCGGCAGTGAGCGCGTGCTCGAAATCGGCTGTGCCGAAGGCGAACTGGGGCGTGAGATAAAGGCGCGCTGTGCTGTCACCTATGATGGGGTAGAGCTGTCCCAGGACCGGTTGCTGGCTGCGCAGCAGTTGGACACCGTGTTCAGCACGCCGGCCAGCCAGGTTCAGGCGGCCCCGTATGACCTTATCGTTTCATTCCATGTGCTTGAGCACATCCTGCGACCGGAACAGGAGGTAGCGGCCTGGGCCAGGCTGCTGAGCGGGCAAGGGCGTGTGCTGGTAGAGGTGCCGAACCAGGCCGGGCACCCACTGCTGGCCAGTGATTGCAACCCCGAGCATCTGCACCAGTTCACCCCGGCGTCCCTGGCCCTGCTGCTGGCCCGCTGCGGGTTTGCCTGCCAAGCCCTGTCGGCAGGGCATTACGAATCGCCGGTGTACTCCGAT
Organism: Pseudomonas sp. S32; assembly: GCF_016648095.1. Classification (NCBI taxonomy): domain Bacteria; kingdom Pseudomonadati; phylum Pseudomonadota; class Gammaproteobacteria; order Pseudomonadales; family Pseudomonadaceae; genus Pseudomonas; species Pseudomonas sp. S32. Next base: position 29,432 of record NZ_JACVVF010000012.1, on the reverse strand, counting down.
TCGCTGCGGCTTGTCGCGCACCTCGAACCTGCCGCAGACCAACGCCAACAGCTTTTGCTGCAGCGCTTCGAGCAACGCACAGGTGGCCCGTTCCTGGTGTATGGCATCGGGGGTGACTACCTCAACTACATCGCTCCCCTGGCGGAGTCGCTGCATATCCGCGCTTTGCTCGACTCGTCAGCTGCTAAATGGGGGCAGCGTTTCGGTAAGCACGTGGTCACCGGCTACGACCCGCAGCAGCATGCCAACTTGCCTGTCGTCATCTGTTCGATTCGTTTCGCCACGGACATTCGGCAGCATTTGCTGAGTGTCGGCATTGCCGCACAGCGCATCATCGGCCTGGACAGCATCTATGAAGACGCCTGATCGTATTCTCGCGCAGGACCTGACCGGCCTGCTGGGTGCCTCGTTGCCGTGGGAAGCGCTGTATGGCCGGCATGTGCTGGTCACTGGCGCGTCAGGGTTTATTGGCGGCCATGTGGTCGAAGCCCTGGTCTGGCTCAACCGCCATCACCCACGGGCGAACCTTCGCCTGTATGCGCTGGCCCGCGACCTGCAGAAGTTGCACAGGCGTATGCCGTGGGTAGACATCCCCGGTGAAGTGACGCCGCTGATCCAGGATGTGACGCAACCGTGCCAACCGGCGGCACCCCTTGATTTCATCATTCATGCCGCCAGCCCCGCCAGCCCCCGGGACTATCTGCAACGGCCCGTCGATACGATACGCGCCAACACTGATGGCACTCGGGCGCTGCTGGAACTTGCCCGGGCCACCCAGGCACGGTTGTTGTTTCTCAGCAGCGGTGCCGTATACGGCGACAATCCAGGGCAGGCCGGGCCGATTGCCGAGGGTGACTTTGGTCATGAAGACCCTCTGTCGCCGCGGGCCTGCTACGGCGAAAGCAAGCGCCTGGCCGAGACACTGTGCCGTGCCTATCACACCCAGTACGGCGTGGACACCCGGATCGCGCGCATCTCCCATTGCTATGGGCCGGGCATGCGGCTGGACGATGGCCGGGCTATTTCTGACCTGCTGGCCGATGTGCTGAACGACCGCGATATCCAGCTTGACTCCGACGGTAGCGCCTCGCGCCCGTTCTGTTATGTGTCCGATACCGTGCTCGGGCTGTTGCATATCCTGCTGCGTGGCGAACCTGGGCATGCCTACAACGTCGGTGAAACCCAGGAAACCAGCATTCTGGCACTGGCCGAGCGCCTGATTGCAGCTGCTGGCAAAACCGGGCGACTGAGCGTGCTGCCCAGGGCCCGCAACGGCCTGGCACCGGCAGCCAGAAGCGCCGGGCACTTCAATATCGACAAGATCCGCGCCTTGGGATGGGCGCCTCTCACCTGCCTGGATGTGGGATTGTCCAGGCTCTGGCAGGCCAATACATGAACGTTGCCGACCCACGACCGACCCTGATCGGTTATCTGCCTCCACCCGGAGGTATCCGCAAGACGGGAGCGAATTACCCGCACCATGCCCAGTTGATCAACATTGGCGATATTGTCTACGCCAATGCCGGCGCGATGCTCACTTCAGGGCGTCATTTCGAGGCCTGGAACTTCGGCATGAGTGCCGAGGAGGTCAACGAAAAGTATGCGAGGGTCATCTTCTTCATCCCGTGCAGGATTGCCCCGGCGCCTTACGATCACGACGGGTACCCCTATGAATACGTCACACGCTTCATCGAGAAGCTGACCATTCCCTTTTTCAGCCTCGGTGAATCCATTCAATCCAGGGAATATCAATATCGCCCTGACTTTCACCGGGCCCTGTCGCCAGCCGTGGTTCGCTACCTGCAGGTCATCGCCGACCGCTCACCGCTGGTAGGCACCCGGGGCCATTACTCTGCCCAGGTGCTCAATGACCTGGGCATCAAGAATGCAGTGCCGCTGGGTTGCCCCTCGCTTTACCTGAATGGCCCCTCGCTCAAGCACTCGCTGCTGAGCGTGCCAGACGCGCCTGCAAAAGTGGCGGTGTGCTACTCGAACTACCAGGGCAATGACCATAGCCGCATCGACGACGTTCTGCGCCTGGCCAGCCAGAACCATTACTACTATGTCGAGCAGGTATTCGGCCTGCTTGCCCAGGTGCTGTACTACCCCGGCAAGATTACTGGAGCGGATGTGTACACCGCTCGACGGCTCTACAAAGACCTGTCGCCATTGCTGGCTTTGCTCAAGCAAGGGCGTGTGCGCTATTTCACCAACTACACCCTGTGGAAAGACTTTCTCGGCTCGATGGATTTCGTCTTCGGCGCCAGGATGCATGGCGTGACGCCAGCGGTGCATGCTGGCAAGCCGGCGGTATTCATTGCCCACGACGCCAGGGTTCGGGAGATGTGCGAGTTCTTCTCATTGCCCTTTGTCGCAGAGCACGACCTGCCCGCAACGATGACAGTCGATTACTTCCTGTCCCGTTGTGACTACACCGCCACGCTGCCGCGTTATCAGCGGGCCTATGCCAGCTTCGTGCAAACGCTGCGTACCCTGGGCCTGGATAGCAACATTGGCGCAGACGGCGCCCTTCTCGATAGTTGGGAGCCCGAGCCGGATGTTCGGGTGGCTCGCGAGGAGCACGCGCCCGGCCCGGCAGCCGAAGAACTGCTCAACCTGGAAGCGCAGCTGGCACTTTGCGCGGGCATTCCAGATGAAATGTTCGCCAAGCTGGCCCAAGTCAACGCCCTATCACAGCGTTGGTATCTATCCCGCCAGCACCGTCAGGCAAGCGGGCACTGAACAATGAAACAGGGTGAAGAGCAACATGAGAACATGTGAAGTCTGTAGTGGGAGCCAGCTGGCGCAGTTGCATCGTCAGCATTTCCTCTTCCCCGGGCTTGCCCAGCCTGTCCATTACGATGTGGTGGCGTGCCAGCATTGCGGCTTTGCCTATGCCAGCGACATACCGGACCAGTCGGCCCTCGATCAGTTTTACCAGAGCGTGGAACACCACCTGCATACCGAGCTGCCGCCCGGTCTTGCGCGTATCCATGAGCGGTTCTTCCAGTTCGTCGAAACCCATGCTGACCTGGCCGCCGATGCGCGCATTCTTGATATAGGCTCGGGCATGGGCCATTTTCTGGCTCACTTCAAGCACGCAGGCTACCCCCGCCTGCTTGGCATGGAACCCAGCCCTGCGGCTGCCGAGCAGGGGCTGGCCACCTATGGGCTGGAGATCAGAAGCGCGACGGTGGATGCTTTCGTCACATCAGAGCGCTTCCAGCTGATCAGTCTGTGTGGCGTGCTGGAGCACATCGCCGACCTGCGCCGCAGCCTGGACAAGATCGGGGCGCTGTTGGCGGATGAGGGTTATCTGTTCGTTGCTGTTCCAGATGCCGAAACCTTTGGCAAGGCCCTGCCGGCTGAGCCATTTCTGGAGTTCGCGCTGGAACACATCAACTTCTTCAGCGCCGTCAGCCTGGATAACCTGCTGAGCGCCAATGGCTTTGAGAAGGTGACGGTGATTTCCCAGCACAACGATTTCTACGACAACCATTACCTGCTGGCCTTGTACCGCAAGGCAAGCAACGCCCCCACCCCCTGGGCGGCCGATGAGGTCGCAGGCAACAGCCTGCGCCGTTATGTCGAGCTGTCGCAGCAGGTGCTGCGCCCCGTCCAAGTGCTGGCCGAACAACTTCAGGCAAGTGCAGAGCCGGTTGTGATCTGGGGGGCCGGCTCGCTGACCAGTCGACTGCTTTGCGATACACCGCTGGGCAAGGCCAACATCTGCGGCATCGTCGATAGAAACCGCAACCTTCAAGGCAAGCCCCTGCTGGGTGTGACCATTACCGACCCGGCGAGCCTGGCAGACCAGGCAGACACCACAGTGTTCATTGCCAGTACCACCTACGCTGCGCAAATCCGCAACACGCTCGTGCAGCAGTTTGGCTGGCGTGGCCGGATTCTCAGCCTTGCAACTGGAGCGGGTGAATGACCATGAGTACGCTTGACCGCTTGCGCAACGCCTATGAATCAGGCACCAGTGCCAAGCAGGATTACATTGAAGCGATCCATGCACAGCATTCCGCGCTGTTCGACTACCCCGCCTTTCTTGCCGGTACTGATGTTGAATGTGTGCGCCTGTTGCCGGAGGGCGTCTTTGTTCGCTCCCGCTCGCAGCAGATCGAGCTGTTACTGGACCCGAAGGACCAGCACCTGGTGCCTTGCACGCTGATGAACTTTCGCGCCTACGAAACCCTGGAGACCGAGTTTCTCAAGGCGGTCACCGGTGACCATGCGGTGGTCCTGGACATCGGCGCCAACTGCGGCTGGTACGCACTGGCCTTGGCGCAGCACCGCCCCACCGCGGTTATACATGCGTTCGAGCCCATTGCGCATACGCACCACATTCTAACGCGCAACATCCAGCACAACGGCCTGTTCAACATCACCCCGCACCAGTTGGCCTTCTCCAACCAGGAGACCACATTGGAGTTTCTGTATACCCCGGATTGCTCGGGCGCCACTTCGCAGGTAGTGGCAGGGCAGCCGGGTGATCAGGCCAGCCTGCAGAAGCTGGCCTGCCAGGCGACCACGCTCGACCTGTTCTGCGCCCGGAACGGGCTGGCGCCGCAGGTCATCAAGTGCGATGTGGAGGGCGCCGAGTTGATGGTGATTCAGGGCGGCGAGCATGTGCTGGCCGAGCACAAGCCGGTGATCCTGATCGAGCTGTTGAGAAAGTGGGCCAAACAGTTCGACTACCACCCCAACGACGTGGTGCAGCGCCTGGTGGCGCTGGGCTACCAGGCCTATACCCTGAGCGAGCGTGGGCTTCATCCTTGCCCCGGCATTGATGAGCAAACCCCGGAGACCAACTTCGTTTTCGTGCATGAACATGCCCGCTGCGAACTTCTGGACAGGGTGCGGTCGCTGACATGAGCCCAGCCATTCCACCGTTGACCGTGGCCCTGCTGACCTACAATCGGTTGCATTACCTTGAGCAGTCCATCGCGGCCATCCTTGACCAGAGCTTCGACGCATTCGAGCTGCTGGTGCTCGACAATGGCAGCAGTGATGGCACCGCACAGTTCGTCCTGGGTTTGCAGGACCCGCGTATCCGCTACGTGAGAAACTCGCGCAATATTTCCACCGTCGAGTTCAACTGCCGTTCGGCCTATCACCTGGCACTGGGCAGACGGGTCATCGTCACCCATGACGACGATGTGATGGAGCACCAGATGCTGGAGCGGCAGATGCGCTTCATGGATGAACACCCGGAGGTCCGGCTCGTGTGGACCCGTGTCAGCGATATCGACCAGGACGGCCAGGCCCTGCTTGCCAGCGATGCTGAGGCCGGGTTGGACCGAGTATTCGCGCCAGGGCAGTTCATCAGCGGTTTCCTCAGGGAGCGGTTGTGGCCAATGCCCAGTGGGGTGATGCTGGAACGGGCGGTATTGCCCAGGTTCTATGCGGTGCATGCGTGCCTGGGTGGTAGCCCTGGTGGTCGCAACACGTTGGAAACGGCGGGTATCGAAGATGTGCTGATGCCGGCGCGCATCAACCGCCGGCATGCCGTGGGTTACCTGGACGAGCCGCTGCTGCGCCGTCGCGTACATACCAGGCAGTTCTCCCACGTGGCGAGCCTGTCGTTGCCGGGGGTGCACCTTTATCGAGAACTTGGACGTATCGCCAAGGGTGTACCGGGCCTTGAAGCACAGATACTGCAGTGCGATGCACACACGGCGCGGTTCACTGTTCAGGAAGCCGTCACGACTCAGTCGGCCCGGGTCGTCAGCAAGGCGCTGCTGGCCAAGCTGCAAAAATTGGCTGTAGGCCTACAGGCCAGCGTGGCCCGCGCACCGGATGCCTTTTTGGCCGGGCTGCCGGTGTTTTTGCTGGCCCAGCTCCTGTTTCCCGGCCGCTATAGCTGCGGGCTTGACGCGCTGTCGGCCGCATCCCACCCTCAGGCCACGCAGTGCTTGCTGGCGTGGGCGCAAAGCAGGGTTGTGAACCCTGGGGCGAGCATCATGACGGGGCTGGAAGGGCGCAGAGTCATTATTTTCGGCAGCGCTTTCGTTGCTGCCCTGTTGATCCTCGACGCCGAAAAAAGTGGTAACCAGGTGGTCGCCTGCATCGATTCCAATGCCAATCGTCAGGGCCAGAAGATGCTGGGCGTGCCTATGCACCCTCTGAGCTGGATGGCCGAGCATGTGCAAGGTGACGATGTGGTGATCATCAGCTCGGAACGTGACCATGAACATTATCTGGAAGCGCTGATTCGTCAGCATGTGCGGCCGTCGACAACTGTGCTGAGCTGGAAAGCACTGACCGGGTCACACGGCTGAGCACCCGCCAGCCGTGTGCCGCAAGGCAGCGCGGCGCATTCACACAGCGAACAACCATTTTTGGGGGAATTGAGAGCATGACGAATTGGGCGTTGGTCGCAGGTGGGCATTGTGCCGGGCAGCCTTGGCAGGTGCAGGTCGCCGGCTTCAGCCTGGACGAACAGCAGGCTTTCCTGCTGTCCGACACTCAGTGGGCGGCACTGCAGCAGGCCTTGCCGTTGCAGCCGCTGGCTGCCTATGGGGCCGGTAACGGCCTGGCCATCACCCGTGCTACCGATGCCGTTGAGGCCTGTGACGGGGTCTTTCTGATTGTTCATGACCGTGAAAGCCAGCCAGTATTGCCCCTCTCGGCAGATGCCCAGCGCTACCTGCTGCTGCGTGATGCCGGGCAGCACCAGGCGTTGCCCAACGCGTCGGCGTTCAGCAGGGTCTTCATTCCTTCAAAAGAAGGCACGCCACAGCATTCGAGCGTTTATATCGACAGCCTGACAGTGCCCGGAGCCGATTCGAACGGGCCGCAGGCATGGCCTGTCGAACAGGGTGCACAAGACCGCGACCACGCCCGAAACTACCATTGCTCGGCTGATTACTGGCTATTCAAGGTAACCGCTGCAATAGCCCATGCAGCCGCTGCTGCAAGGCATGCCGAACCCCTGTTGAGCGTGGTCATTCCCACCTATAACTACGGCCGGTACCTGGTTGATTGCGTCCAGTCGGTGCTTGAGCAGGGCGTCGACGATATCGAGATTCTGGTACTGGACAACGCCTCCACCGATGACACCCCCCAGGTGATGGCGGCATTCGCAGATAACCCGAAGGTGCGCTATATCCGTAACCGCTACAACTACGGCCCAGGGTACAACTGGCGTAATGGCCTGGGTATTGCGCAGGGCCGTTACTTCACGTTCCTGTCTGCAGACGATTACTTCAACCCTGGGCACCTGGCGCGCTTGCTGCCAGCACTGGAAAGCCACCCCCACAGTGCGGTCGGCTACACCGGCATCACCTGGGTCGATGGTGGCGGGCAGCCGCTGAACCAGCCGCGTCATCCGGGCTATCACAACGGTGACTATGTGGGCGGGCGCAACGAAGTGGCTGACCTGCTGATCTACGACAGTTACATGACGCCATCGGCAGTCATCTATCGGCGCGAGGCGTTTCTGCAAACCTGGAGGCCGGGCAACACCTACGGCGCAGGCGACTGGGAAATGGTCGTGCAGATGGCCGAGCGCTATCCGGACTTCATTTATGTGGATACCCCGGGGGTCAGCTACCGCTGGCATGGGGCGCAGTATTCGACCCAGTTCTACGCCTCCACCGAGCCATTGCTGGGGCACCTGGCAATGGTCGAGGGCGTGTTTGAGCGCGACGCGCAGCACCATTTGCGCGGGCGTGAACGTGAGGTTGGGGCTCACCTCAAGCGGCGTCTTGAACTGTACCCTGATGAGCACGGTACCGCCTTGGGCGTACGGGCACGTCAGCTTTGCCAGCGTCTGGAACAGCTGGCGCGCCAGCAGGAGCAGGTGCTGTTCTCCATCATCCTCACCACCTACAACCGCCCGCACATGCTGCGTGATGCGCTGAACAGCATCGCCGGCCAGGCCTTCACGGACTTCGAGGTCATTCTGGTCAATGACAACGGCGACCCGGTGGAGTCGCTGCTGGCCGATTACGACTTCCCCATCACCTACCTGCGCCAGGGCCGTAACCGTGGCCCGGCCGCAGCGCGCAACGCTGCGCTGCAGCTGGCCAGTGGCAGGTACGTGGTGTACCTGGACGATGACGACCTGTACCTGCCCGACCACCTGCAGCGGTTGGCGCAGGGGCTGGAGGCGCACCCCGACAGCGTGGTGTACACCGACGCGGTGTTTATCCAGGAAGTGATCACGGCAGGGCAACGCAACGAGGTGTCCCGCGAGCAGCGCTACCCCCATGGGCAGTATTCCCGTGAGCGTTTGCTGATCAACAACTACATCCCCATCAATACCTTTGCCTGCCCACGGGCGCTGGCGTTGGCGGTGGGGGACTTCGACGAAACCCTGGCAGGCCTGGAAGACTGGGACCTGCTCATGCGCCTGTGTGCCCGCAGCGCGTTCCATCACCTGCCCTACGAGACCGTGCAGGTGCGCATGCGCCTGGATGATGGCGCGCCTGCCCGGCGCTCGGAGCAAGCGCTGAAGGACTACCCTGCGCTGTACCGCGAGTTGTACGCCCGCCACAGCGATGCGGGCAGCGAGGAGATTCAGCGCGGCCGCCAGCAGATGCTGGATTTTCTGGCGGGCAAGCCCGCAGCATCGACCTTGCAGGACTGGCTGGACCAGCGGGTGCCGGGGGACATGCAGCGGCGGCTTATCGAGCAGCGGCTGCAGGCGCACGAAGGTGGCCCGGTAATTGGGGTCATCGTCGTAGATGCGCACGCTCAGCTGGATGCCTTGAACGCCACGCTGCAGAGCCTGGCCAGTGACCGCTGCCTGTACGCCACCGTTAAGGTATTGGCGCTGACTGCGGCCGACACGTCCACGATGGCGCAGCAACATGGCCTGAATGTCATGCCGTTGAGCGATGCCGGCCTGGGTGAGCAGCTCAACCCGCTGGTACAGGCGGGTGAGTTCGACTGGTTCATGGTGGTGGAGGCGGGCAGTGAGTTCACGGCCAGCGGTTTGCTGATCGCGGCGCTGGACCTGCTGGCGGCACCGGGCTGCCGCGCCGTTTATGCTGACGAGGGCTTGCGCGGCGATGGCGCGGAAATGGGCGCAGCGCTGCGCCCTGACCTTAACCTGGACCTGCTGCTGAGCCTGCCGGCGAGCCTGTCGCGCCACTGGCTGTTCAACCGCCAGGTGTGGCTGGACATGGGCGGCTTCCGCCAGGAGGCCGGCCAGGCCGTCGAGCTGGATTACATCCTGCGGTTGATCGAGTCTGGCGGCTTTGCAGGCCTGGGGCATATCAGCGAGCCGTTGCTGATCGGTGAAGCCCCGTCGTTGCAGGACTGCCCTGACCAGCGCGGCGTCATCCAGCGCCATCTGCACGCCCGGGGCTTTGCCCAGGCGCAGGTCGCGTCGGGCCAGCCGGGGCGTTACGACCTGAACTACGGCGCCCCTGGCGACATTCCGGTGAGCATCCTGGTGCTGCTGCAAGGCCCCAGCACCGAGCGGGCCCAGCGGTGCATGGAAACCATCCTGGAGAAGACCACCCACCGCCACTACGAAGTGCTGCTGGTGGCCCCGGCCAATGCTGGCGCTGCGGTTGACGGTTGGCTGGGCGCCGTTGCCCAGCTGGGTACCGATGCCATTCGCTGCCTGCGCTTTGCTGCCGGCCTGTCGCCGGCGCAGATGCGCAACCAGGCCGCCACCCAGGCCCGTGGCGACTTCCTGCTGTGGCTTGACGAAGGCGCTGCGGTGCTCGAAAACGACTGGCTGCAGCAATTGCTCAACCATGGCATGCGTCAGGAAGTCGGCGCTGTAGGGGCCAAGCTGGTGGCAGGCGACGCGACCATCCGCCATGCCGGTTACGTGCTTGGCCTCAATGGCCCGGTAGCCGAGGCGTTCGCCGGCTTGCCGCTGGATGCGCCCGGCTACCTGCAGCGCCTGCAGTTGGACCAGAACTACGTGGCCGTGAGCGGCAAATGCCTGTTGGTGAACAAGGGCCTGTTCCTGGAGGTGGGCGGCTTCGACGAGTCGCCCGAGTTGCAGCGCTGGGTGGATGTGGACCTGTGCCTGCGCCTGCACAGCGCGGGTTACCTGAACGTCTGGACCCCCCGTGCGCAACTGCTGCTCAGCGAAGACGCCGCCACGCCGCCCAGCGTCAAGGAAGAAGACGCCTTGTATGCCCGCTGGCTGCCTGCATTGGCGCGCGACCCGTATTACAACCCCAACTTCTCGCTGTCTTCGACCAACGGCTTTGCCCTGGCGCCCACCGAGTTGAGCTGGCGGCCACTGGCGTCGTGGAAACCGCTGCCGTTGATTCTGGCCCATGCCGCAGACCGTCACGGGTGCGGCCATTATCGCGTCATGCAGCCGCTGGAGGCGCTCAGCCGTGAGGGGCTGGCCGAGGGCGTGTTGTCCTGGAACCACCTGGCGCCTGCCGAGCTGGAGCGCTTCAGCCCGGACAGCATCGTGCTGCAGCGCCAGGTCGGCGACGAGCAGATCGAACACATACGCCGAATGCATGCGTTTTCGCAGGCGTTCAAGGTGTTCGAGCTGGACGACTACCTGCCCAACCTGCCGGTCAAGAGCGTGCACCGGTCGCACATGCCCAAGGACATCTTGCGCTCCATACGCCGTGGCCTGGCCTATGTGGACCGCTTTGTGGTGTCCACCCAGCCGCTGGCCGAGGCCTTCGCCGGGCTGCATGACGATATACGGGTAGTGCCCAACACCCTGGAGCCGCGGATCTGGAGCGGGCTCAGTGCCTTGCGCCGGCAATCGCGCAAACCCCGTGTGGGCTGGGCGGGCGGCGCAAGCCACACCGGTGACCTGGAGGTGATCGCGGATGTGATCAAGGAGCTGGCAGGCGAAGTGGAGTGGGTATTCTTCGGCCTGTGCCCGGCCAAGCTGCGGCCGTACATTCATGAGTACCATGAGAGCGTTGCCATCGAGCATTACCCGGCAACGCTGGCCAGGATGAACCTGGACCTGGCCTTGGCCCCTGTTGAGCAAAACCTGTTCAACGACTGCAAGAGCAACCTGCGTTTGCTGGAGTACGGCGCGTGCGGCTTCCCGGTCATTGCCAGTGATGTGCGCTGCTACCAGGGCTACCCGGAATTGCCGGTGACCCTGGTGAAAAACCGTTTCCGGGCCTGGGTGGATGCGATCCGCATGCACATTGCCGACCTGGATGCCACGGCCAGGGCGGGTGATGAGCTGCGCAGTGCGGTGCTGGGCGGGTGGATGCTGGAAGGGGAGAACCTGGCCAGGTGGGGCAGGGCGTGGTTGCCGGATACTGCTCAATAACAGCGGGGTAAGCTGGGAATCGCCTGGGTGCACGCTGCCCAAGTTTCGGCACGGCTATTGCTTCATCGCTGGCAACACACCGTTTTTATGACGGTCAGCCATGCGAGAGAGCACGATGCCCCAGGCCGCCCAAGTATCCCCGTCCCTGGCCGAGCAGGAGAGCCGGCAGGGTGTCGAGCAGGCGTTCGCCCTGTTCGACCAGGTCTCCAGCCAGCTCAGCCAGTCCTACAGCCTGCTCGAAGCCAGGGTCAGCGAGCTGAAAGGCGAGCTGGCCGTGGTCAGCGCCCAGCGCATCGAGGAGTTGAACGAAAAGGAGCGCCTGGCCAACCGCCTGCAGAACCTGCTGGACCTGCTGCCCGGTGGCGTTATCGTGATCGACGGGCAAGGGCGCGTACGCGAGGCGAACCCGGCTGCCTGCGAGCTGTTGGGCGAGCCATTGCTCGGCCAGCTGTGGCGGCACGTGATCGCGCGCAGCTTCGCCCCGCGTGAGGACGACGGCCACGAGGTTTCGCTCCGCGACGGGCGCCGCTTGTCCATTGCAACCCGTTCGCTGGACGCCGAGCCCGGGCAGTTGGTGCTGCTCAATGACCTGACCGAAACCCGTCGCCTGCAAGATCAACTGGCCCGTCATGAACGCCTGTCGTCCCTTGGGCGCATGGTGGCCTCGCTGGCGCACCAGATCCGTACGCCATTGTCGGCCGCCATGCTGTACGCCAGCCACCTGGCAGACCCCGAGCAGGCCCTCACCACCCAAACCCGCCAGCGCTTTGCCAGCAGCCTGAAAGAACGCCTTCATGAGCTGGAACAGCAAGTGCGCGACATGCTGGTGTTTGCCCGCGGAGAGCTGCCGCTACAGGACCGTGTAACCCCCAAGGCGCTGTTCCAAGCGCTGCAGCAAGCGGCCCAGACCCACGTTCAGGGCCATGCCGTACGCTGGCAGTGCGACAGCCGCCTGGGCGAGTTGCTGTGTAACCGCGACACCCTGGTAGGCGCGTTGCTCAACCTGATCGAGAATGCCTTGCAGGCCAGCCCGGCGCCGGCAAGGCTCAAGGTTCACCTGTGGCGCCGTCAGGGCACCCTGCACCTGTGCGTCAGTGATGCCGGCAGTGGCATCGCCCCCGAGCTGCTGGGCCGCCTGGGTGAACCGTTCCTCACTACCAAATCCACGGGTACCGGCCTGGGCCTGGCGGTGGTCAAGGCCGTGGTCAAGGCCCATGACGGCGCGCTCAGCCTGCGTTCCAAGGTTGGCCGTGGCACCTGCGTGCGCATCGAGCTGCCGCTGATCGATGGGGCAGACGGCCCGTGATGCCCGTTACAGTGTTGCTGGTCGAGGATGACCGCGTGCTGCGTGAGGCGCTGGCCGATACCCTCGACCTCGGCGGCGTCGCCCATCAGGCGGTGAGCAGTGCCGAGCAGGCCCTGCAGGCCGTACGCGAAAGGTCGTTCCACCTGGTGATCAGCGATGTGAACATGCCTGGTATGGACGGGCACCAATTGTTGACGCAATTACGTCGCCAGCAACCGCAGCTGCCGGTGTTGCTGATGACCGCCCACGCCGCCGTGGAGCGCGCCGTAGAGGCCATGCGCCAAGGCGCCGTTGATTACCTGGTCAAGCCCTTCGAACCCAAGGCCTTGCTCAGCCTGGTACAACAGCACGCGGCAGGGCGCGCCGAGGACGCGGACGGCCCGATTGCCTGCGAACCCGCCAGCCGCCAATTGCTGGAGCTGGCCGCGCGGGTGGCCCGCAGCGATTCCACGGTGCTGATCTCTGGTGAGTCCGGCACGGGCAAGGAAGTGCTGGCGCGCTACATTCACCAGCAGTCCACCCGTGCCAGCCAACCGTTCGTGGCCATCAACTGCGCAGCCATCCCCGACAACATGCTGGAAGCCACGCTGTTTGGCCACGAGAAGGGTGCCTTCACCGGGGCTATCGCCGCCCAGCCCGGCAAGTTCGAACAGGCCGACGGCGGCACCCTGCTGCTTGACGAGATTTCGGAGATGCCCCTGGGCTTGCAGGCCAAGCTGTTGCGGGTGCTGCAGGAGCGTGAGGTGGAGCGGGTGGGCGGGCGACGGCCCATTCAGTTGGATATCCGCGTGCTGGCCACCACCAACCGCGACCTCGCGGGCGAAGTGGCGGCGGGGCGCTTCCGGGAAGACCTGTACTACCGGCTTTCGGTGTTCCCGCTGGCCTGGCGACCACTGCGCGAGCGCCAGGGCGACATCCTGCCGCTTGCCGAAAAGTTGCTGGCGCGGCATGCGCAGAAGATGAAGCACCCACCTGTACGGCTGTCTGCACAAGCCCGTGCCTGCCTGCAGGCCTGGGCCTGGCCGGGAAACGTGCGGGAACTGGACAACGCCTTGCAGCGTGCGCTGATCCTGCAGCAGGGCGGGATGATCGAGGCGGCGGATTTTTGTCTGGAAGGCGCCATTCCGTTGGCAGCTGGCACTGAGCCATTACTGGAGAACGCCGGGCTGGAGGGCGATGTTCGCCGGCACGAGTACCAGATGATCATTGACACCCTGCGTGCCGAGCGCGGTCGGCGCAAGGAAGCCGCCGAACGCCTGGGCATCAGCCCGCGCACCTTGCGCTACAAGCTGGCACAGATGCGTGATGCCGGCTTCGATGTGGAAGCCAGCCTTTACGGTGAGTGAGCCTGGCTGCCAGGTTGCAGCGGCGCTCGGTTTCATAGGCGCAGATCCAGGCAAGAAGAACACCTCCCCTCTAACATCCGGACCGCTCCTGCCAAGGCTGGCACCTTTGTTGCTTAGGTAGGGTATCTGCCGCATCACTGTCAAAAAAATGCGGCCGCAGGAGAGAGAAGGTCATGAGCCAAGGTGTTGAATTCAATCGTCTGATGCTGGACATGCGCGCCATGCAGGCCGACGCCATGTCGTTGCCGAAGGTGGCTGTCGCCCCTGAACTGGCACCTGGGCAAAGCACCTTCGCCGACATGCTCGGCCAGGCCATCGGCAAGGTGAACGAAACCCAGCAGGCTTCGAACCAGTTGGCCAACGCCTTCGAAATCGGCAAGAGCGGCGTTGACCTCACCGACGTGATGATCGCTTCGCAAAAGGCCAGCGTCTCGATGCAGGCCTTGACCCAGGTACGCAACAAGCTGGTTCAGGCGTACCAGGACATCATGCAGATGCCGGTGTGAGGGCGGACGTAGACCATGGCTGAAGCAGTCGTCGACAACGCGCCCGCCAAAAGTGGCCCGCCAGCGTCCAAGCCGCCGATGCTGCGCCTGGCGTTTCTGGAAAACATCGCGCAGATGCCCATCCTGCGTCAGATCGGCCTCATGGTTGGCCTGGCCGCCAGCGTGGCCATCGGCTTTGCCGTGGTGCTGTGGTCGCAGCAGCCTGATTACCGCCCCCTGTACGGCAGCCTGTCGGGCATGGACACCAAGCAGGTCATGGATACCCTGTCGGCCGCTGACATCCCCTACAACGTCGAACCCAATTCCGGCGCCCTGCTGGTGAAGGCCGACGACCTCTCCCGTGCGCGCCTGAAACTGGCAGCTGCCGGCGTGGCACCCAGCGACGGCAATGTCGGCTTCGAACTGTTGGACAAGGAACAGGGGCTGGGCACCAGCCAGTTCATGGAAGCCACCCGCTACCGCCGCAGCCTGGAAGGCGAGCTGGCGCGGACCGTGTCGAGCCTGAACAACGTCAAGGCCGCCCGCGTGCACCTGGCCATCCCGAAAAGCTCGGTGTTTGTCCGTGATGAACGCAAACCCAGTGCCTCGGTACTGGTTGAGCTGTACCCAGGCCGTGCCCTGGAGCCTGGGCAGGTGATGGCGATCGTCAACCTGGTTGCCACCAGCGTGCCGGAGCTGGACAAGTCCCAGGTGACCGTGGTCGACCAGAAGGGCAACCTGCTGTCTGACCAGATCCAGGACTCTGCGCTGACCCAGGCAGGCAAGCAGTTCGACTACAGCCGCCGGGTGGAGAGCATGCTCACCCAGCGCGTGCACAACATTCTGCAGCCGGTGCTGGGCAATGACCGCTACAAGGCCGAGGTGTCTGCCGACCTGGATTTCAGTGCGGTCGAGTCCACCTCCGAGCAGTTCAACCCTGACCAGCCCGCGCTGCGCAGCGAGCAGTCGGTAGACGAGCAGCGTGCCAGCAGCCAGGGCCCGCAGGGTGTGCCCGGAGCCTTGAGCAACCAGCCGCCGGGCGCTGCGTCCGCGCCGCAGACCACCGGTGGCGCGGCCACGGCGGCCGGGGCGATCCAGCCTGGCCAGCCGTTGGTCGATGCCAATGGCCAGCAGATCATGGACCCGGCCACCGGCCAGCCCATGCTCGCGCCCTACCCGTCGGACAAGCGTCAGCAAAGCACCAAGAATTTCGAGCTGGACCGCTCCATCAGCCATACTCGCCAGCAGCAGGGGCGCACCATGCGCCTGTCGGTGGCGGTGGTGGTGGATGACCAGGTCAAGGTCGATGCAGCCAATGGCAACACCACCCATGTGCCATGGGGCGCCGAAGACCTGGCACGCTTCACGCGCCTGGTACAGGATGCGGTGGGCTACGATGCCAGCCGGGGCGACAGCGTCACGGTGATCAACGTGCCGTTCGCACCAGACCGCGGTGAAGAAATTGCCGACATCGCGTTCTACCAGCAACCGTGGTTCTGGGATATCGTCAAGCAGGTGCTGGGTGTGCTGTTCATCCTGGTGCTGGTGTTCGGCGTGCTGCGCCCGGTGCTCAACAACCTCACAGGGGGTGGCAAGCAGGCTGCCCCGGACAGCGACATGGAGCTGGGCGGCATGATCGGGCTCGATGGCGAACTGGCCAGCGACCGCGTCAGCCTGGGTGGCCCGACAAGCATTCTGCTGCCAAGCCCCACCGAGGGCTACGAGGCACAGCTCAACGCAATCAAAGGCCTTGTGGCCGAGGACCCGGGCCGTGTCGCCCAGGTCGTGAAAGACTGGATCAACGCCGATGAGTGATAACCGAGCCGTTACCGCCAAGCTGAGCCGCGTCGACAAGGCGGCCATCCTGCTGCTTTCACTGGGTGAAACCGATGCCGCGCAGGTGCTGCGCCACATGGGGCCCAAGGAAGTGCAGCGGGTGGGTGTGGCCATGGCGCAGATGGGCAACATTCACCGCGACCAGGTCGAGCAGGTGATGAGCGAGTTCGTCGAAGTGGTCGGCGACCAGACCAGCCTGGGCGTGGGTTCCGATGCCTATATCCGCAAGATGCTCAACCAGGCGCTGGGTGAAGACAAGGCCAATGGCTTGGTCGACCGCATTCTGCTGGGTGGCAACACCAGCGGCCTGGACAGCCTGAAATGGATGGAACCGCGCGCGGTTGCCGACGTGATCCGCTACGAACACCCGCAGATCCAGGCCATCGTGGTGGCCTACCTGGACCCGGACCAGGCGGGTGAAGTGCTGAGCAACTTCGACCACAAGGTGCGCCTGGACATCGTGTTGCGGGTATCGTCGCTGAACACCGTGCAACCGGCTGCGTTGAAAGAGCTGAACCAGATTCTGGAGAAGCAGTTCTCCGGCAACTCCAATGCCGCGCGTACCACCCTGGGTGGTATCAAGCGCGCTGCCGACATCATGAACTTCCTCGACAGCTCGGTGGAAGGCGCGTTGATGGACTCGATCCGCGAGATCGACAGCGACCTGTCCGAGCAGATCGAAGACTTGATGTTCGTGTTCAACAACCTGGCCGACGTCGACGACCGCGGTATCCAGGCGCTGTTGCGCGAGGTGTCTTCGGATGTGCTGGTGGTGTCCCTCAAGGGTGCAGACGAGCGGGTCAAGGACAAGATCTTCAAGAACATGTCCAAGCGTGCCTCCGAGCTGCTGCGCGACGACCTCGAGGCCAAGGGCCCGGTGCGGGTCAGCGACGTGGAAACGGCGCAGAAGGAAATCCTCACCATCGCCCGCCGCATGGCCGACGCCGGCGAAATCGTCCTCGGTGGCAAGGGCGCCGAAGAAATGATCTGAAAGCGGCAAGCTTTAAGCTGCAAGCTGCAAGAAAAAGCAGCCCCATGCAGCCTGCTTAGGCTTGTAGCTTTAAGCTGCAAGATACAAGCTTCAAGGGGTAAGAAAAAAGCAGCCCTCATGCAGTCTGCTTTGGCTTGCAGCTTGCAGCTTGCAGCTTGCAGCTTGCAGCTTGCCACTTGCAGCTATTTAAACAGGCGAGTTCATGTCCACCAAAGAACATCATCCCAGCGACCTGATCCGTGCCCGTGACCTTGAGGGTGTGGACGTATGGGCGCTGCCCAGTTTTGACCCCCAGCCGCCGCCTCGGTCCGAACCGGAACAGCCGGTAGAAGTGGAAGAAGAGGTCGAGGAAGTGCCGCTGGAAGACGTCCAGCCGCTTACCCTCGAAGAACTCGAAGCCATTCGCCAGGAGGCCTATAACGAGGGCTTCGCCACCGGGGAGCGTGAAGGTTTTCACAGCACCCAGCTGAAGGTGCGTCAAGAAGCCGACGAAGCCCTCAAGGTGAAGCTGGCCAGCCTCGAACGCTTGATGACCCACCTGATGGAACCGATCGCCGAGCAGGACACGCACATCGAGAAAACCCTGGTGCACCTGGTGGCCCACATCACCCGGCAGGTGATTGGCCGCGAGCTGCACAACGATTCCAGCCAGATCACCCAGGTACTGCGCGGCGCGCTGAAACTGCTGCCGATGGGCGCTGACAACATCCGCATCCACCTCAACCCGCAGGACTTCGAACTGGCCAAGGCCCTGCGCGAGCGCCATGAAGAAAACTGGCGGCTGCTGGAAGACAGCACCTTGCTGCCGGGCGGCTGCCGCATCGAAACGGCCCAAAGCCGCATCGACGCGACCATGGAAACCCGCATCGAAAAAGCGGTGGCACAACTGTTCGATCAATTGCACGACCATTCCCTGCACCCTGCCGCCGCTGACCTCTCGGTAGACCTGGATGCACCGGCGGAGCCAGCGGATGCGCCTTGAACGCACCAGCTTCGGCAAGCGCCTGGGCACTTACGCCGAGGCCATCGGGCTGCCGGCGCAACCGGTGGTCGAAGGCCGCCTGCTGCGCATGGTGGGCCTGACCCTGGAAGCCGAAGGCCTGCGCGCTGCCGTGGGCAGCCGTTGCCTGGTCATCAACGATGACAGCTACCACCCTGTGCAGGTTGAAGCCGAGGTAATGGGCTTCGCCGGGCCCAAGGTGTTCCTGATGCCGGTGGGCAGTATTGTCGGCATTGCCCCTGGCGCGCGGGTGGTACCGCTGGACGACGGCGGTCGCCTGCCCATGGGCATGAGCATGCTGGGCCGGGTGCTCGATGGTGCCGGCCGTGCACTGGATGGCAAGGGTGGCATGAAGGCCGAGGACTGGGTGCCCATGGACGGCCCGGTGATCAACCCGCTCAACCGCGACCCTATCAGCAAGCCGCTGGACGTGGGCATTCGCAGTATCAATGGCCTGCTTACCGTAGGCCGCGGCCAGCGCCTTGGCCTGTTTGCCGGCACCGGTGTGGGTAAGTCAGTGTTGCTGGGCATGATGACCCGTTTCACCGAAGCCGAGATCATTGTGGTGGGCCTGATTGGCGAACGGGGGCGCGAGGTGAAGGAGTTCATCGAGCACATCCTCGGCGAGGAGGGCATCGAGCGCTCGGTGGTGGTGGCATCGCCTGCCGATGATGCGCCGCTGATGCGTCTGCGCGCTGCCATGTACTGCACGCGCATCGCCGAGTACTTCCGCGACAAGGGTAAAAACGTGCTACTGCTGATGGACTCGCTGACCCGCTTCGCCCAGGCCCAGCGGGAAATTGCCCTGGCCATCGGCGAACCGCCGGCTACCCGCGGTTATCCGCCGTCAGTATTCGCCAAGTTGCCCAAGCTGGTGGAGCGGGCCGGCAACGGTGAGGCGGGCGGCGGCTCCATCACGGCGTTCTACACGGTGTTGTCCGAAGGCGATGACCAGCAGGATCCCATCGCCGACTCGGCGCGGGGCGTGCTGGACGGTCACTTCGTGCTGTCGCGGCGCCTGGCCGAAGAGGGCCATTACCCGGCCATTGATATCGAGGCCTCCATCAGCCGGGTGATGCCGCAGGTGGTGGATGCCGATCACCTGCGCGAAGCGCAGAAGTTCAAGCAGCTGTGGTCGCGCCTGTCGCAAAGCCGCGACCTGATCAGCGTGGGGGCCTATGTGGCCGGTGGCGACCCCGAAACGGATTTGGCCATCGCCTTGCAGTCACGCCTGGTCGAGTATTTGCGCCAGGGGTTGCAGGAGAACGTGGGCATGGCGCAAAGCCGCGACCAGTTGGGGGCGATTTTCACGCCCCCGGCAGGCTGATAGCCGGTGGCGCTGCCAGGGCGCGCCGCGCGCCTTGCGCCGGTGGTGGGCATGGCCGAAGAAGCCGAGCGCAAGGCCGCCCAGCGCCTGGGGCAGTTCCAGCAGCAGGTGGCCACGGCCCAGGCCAAGCTGGCAGAGCTGGAGCGCTTTCGCGAAGATTACCAGCAGCAGTGGATCAACCGCGGTGGCCAGGGGGTGAATGGCAGTTGGCTGGTCAATTACCAGCGCTTTCTCGGGCAGCTCGAAACCGCCATGACCCAGCAGCGTCAGAGCCTGGTGTGGCACCAGAACAACCTCAACAATGCGCGGGGCGTGTGGCAGCAGGCCTACGCGCGGGTTGAAGGGTTGCGCAAACTGGTGCAGCGCTATATGGATGAAGCCCGGCGTGCCGAAGACAAGCGTGAGCAGCGCCTGCTCGATGAACTGTCCCAGCGCCTGCCGCGCCAGGAACCGCTCTAGCCTCCACCACTTGCGGCCTCCAGCCGTGGCTGCTACACCTTCATGAGGACGCACCCGCCATCATCGAAGGAATCGCTGAAATGGCAGTTGAAACGGATTTTTCGCAGGACGGCAAAAAGCTCACGATCAGGATCAAAGGGCGCTTCGATTTCGGCAGGCACCAGGAATTTCGCGATGCCTACGAGCGTCAGCCAAGCCGCCCCGATGCCGTGGTGGTCGACCTGCAAGACACCACTTACCTCGACAGTTCGGCGCTGGGCATGCTGCTGATGCTGCGCGACTACGCCGGGGGCGATGAAGCCGATGTGCGGGTAGTGCACGCCAGCTCGGATGTGCGCAAGATCCTCGCCATCTCCAATTTCGACAAACTCTTCGACATCAGTTGAGCGCCAATATGCCGGCCGGGCAGGGTTTGACGGTGCTGGTTGCCGAAGACAGTGACGTCGACCGCATGCTCCTGGCGCAGATCGTCAAGCGCCAGGGACACCTGGTGGTCACTGCGCAGAACGGCCAGGAAGCGGTGGCATTGTTCAGCGAGCGCCGCCCGCAGCTGGTGCTGCTCGATGCGTTGATGCCGGTGATGGACGGCTTCGAGGCCGCGCGGCAGATCAAGGCCCTGGCCGGCGAGGCGCTGGTGCCGATCATCTTCCTGACATCCCTCAATGAAGAGCAGGCGCTGGTGCGGTGCCTGGAGGCGGGCGGCGATGACTTCATGGCCAAACCGTACAGTGCCGTGATCCTGGCTGCCAAGATCCGCGCCATGGACCGCCTGCGCCGGCTGCAGGACACGGTGCTCCAGCAGCGTGACCAGATCGCCCGGCATCACCACCACCTGCTGAATGAGCAGCGGGTAGCCAAGGCGGTATTCGACAAGGTCGCCCACTCCGGTTGCCTTGCCGCGCCCAACATCCGCTTTGTGCAGTCGCCTTACGCGCTGTTCAACGGCGACCTGATGCTCGCGGCCTTCACGCCGTCCGGTGACATGCGCGTATTCCTGGGGGATTTCACCGGCCATGGCCTGCCGGCAGCGGTCGGTGCCATGCCCCTGGCCGAGGTGTTCTACGGCATGACGGCCAAGGGCTACACCATGCCCCAGGTGCTGCGCGAGATGAACGCCAAGCTCAAACGCATCCTGCCCGTCGACATGTTCTGCTGCGCGCTGTTGCTCAACCTCAGCCAGCAGCGGGCGGTAGTGGAGGTATGGAACGGCGGCATGCCCGACGGCTACCGCCTGTCGGCGGAAGGTGCTGTATTGACGCCATTGCAGTCACGTCATCTACCGTTGGGTATTCTGGGGCCTGGGCAGTTCGATGACGCTGTCGAGGTGTGGCCGCTGGCCGCGGGCGAGCGGGTTTTGCTGCTGTCCGACGGCGTGCTGGAAACAGCGGATGCCCAGGAGCGCCTGTTCGGTGAGCAGCGCCTGCGGTCGGTGTTGGCCGGCAACCGTGAGCCGGCGCTGCTGTTCAGTGAGCTGATGCAGGCGCTGGCGCTTTTTGGTGGGCAGCCTCGGGATGACATCAGTTTGTGCGATATCCGCATGCCCGGCGCCCAAGAGCCGTTGCCGGCTCCTGTAAACTACCCGGACAGCGGCCCGACCAGCCCGGCAGACTGGTCGCTGGGGTTCGAGGTTCGCGGTCAAAGCCTGCGTCAGTTCAACCCCGTGCCGTACCTGGTGCAGTTGTTGCAGCAGGTTCATGGCCTGCGTGCCCGTGGCGGGAACCTGTACAGTGTGCTCAGCGAGTTGTACTCCAACGCGCTTGAACATGGCGTGCTTGGCCTGGATTCGCAGCTCAAGCGGGATGTGCAGGGGTTTGCCGACTATTATCAGGAGCGCGCTCGGCGCCTGGCGTTGTTGAGCGAGGGCTTCGTGCGCATCGACCTTGTGGTTGAACCGCATGCCCAAGGCGGGCGTCTGAAGATCGACGTGCGTGACAGCGGTGAGGGTTTCGACGTGCAGCAGGTGCTGTCACGGGCCGCATTGCAACAAGGGCTGAGTGGGCGCGGGCTGGAACTGGTCCGGCGCCTGTCCAGCAGTGCAACCTGGGCCGAAGGTGGCCGGTGCGCACGCGTGGAGTTCGCCTGGTGAGCCTGGGGCGGGCTCGGGCATTTATCTGGCTTGATCAAGGAGCGAACAAGTGGCTGACATGCATATCGACCACAAGGTACTCAGCGACCTGCGAGAAGTCATGGAAGATGGCTACCTGCAGCTGGTACAGACCTTTCTAGACGACTCCGAGCGGCGCCTGGGGCAACTGCATGCGGCCCGCAGCGCCCAGGAGCTGGGCGCCGCTGCCCACAGTTTCAAGGGCAGCAGCAGCAACATGGGCGCCGTTGCGCTGGCGGGCCTGTGCCAGCAACTGGAGGACCGTGCCCGCCGCCCCCCTTTGTACGGCATCGAAGACCTGATCAGCCGTATCGATCAGGAGTTCGCCGAGGTACAGCGCTTCTACCGTGCCGAGCAGCAGGGCATATCCGCAGGCTGACAGGTAACTTGGCGCGACTTTTGCTCATACATCGACGTGATCATTCAGTTTATGGCGCGGAGACCGCTTAATGCCTGTCGCATCCAACCCCTTGTTGCAAGCCAATACCCTTGGCGATGCCTCCCGTACGGCGCCCGCGTCAGCGGGCAAAACGCCGCAGGTACAGGGCAACAACGGGGATGGTTTCGGCCAGGTAATGGCGCGTCAGGGGCGCGACAAGGTTGCCGGCCCTGCCGATAAAGCTGTTGCCGGCAAACCGTCGGACAACAGCGATGGGGCTGTAAGCGGCAAACAGTCGGCAGCCGACAAGGGCAAGGTTGCCGATGACGGCAATAAGTTGCCGGCCGAGGGCACCACTGCGGCCGACACCGGCATGCGTGACGCCAGTCTCGTTGCTGGGCAGGTCACCGACGCCCCACCAGGCGCGCAACTGATCCAGGCCCAGGCACAGGCTGTGGCACCCGTGCTCCAGGCCGCTGGCCCGCAGCCTGAAGAGTCACCTGCCGAGCAGGCGTTTGACCCAGATGCCGACCCGCTCGCCAATCTACCGACGCTGCGCCTGGCGCTTGAGCACAGCGCCCAGGCCAAAGGCAGTACATCGGCTCATGCGCTGGACGCGGACCGCACCCAGGGTGAAAGTAATGCTACTGCCGTCAATACCTTGGCGGGTGGTGTGACCAGTGCCGAGGGCGAGGCCGACGGTACTGGCGACAAGGCCTTCGGCGCCCTGCTCGAAGATGGCCTCAAGGATACCAAGAGCGCCGCCAGCGATACCCGGGTTGATGATTTCGCCAGCCGCCTGGCCAACCTGACCCAGGCGGCCACCGCGAAGACTGCCAATGCCGTACCGGTCAACCCCAACCCGCTGCACCAGCCTCTGCCGATGAATCAGGGTGCCTGGACTGAAGGTTTGGTGAACCGGGTGATGTACCTGTCCAGCCAGAACCTGAAGTCGGCAGATATTCAACTGGAGCCGGCCGAACTGGGTCGCCTGGATATCCGTGTCAACGTTGCCGCCGACCAGCCCACCCAGGTGACCTTCATCAGCGGCCATGCTGGCGTACGCGACGCCCTGGACAGCCAGGTGCACCGGCTGCGGGAGTTGTTCACCCAGCAGGGCCTGGCGCAGCCGGACGTCAACGTTGCCGACCAGTCCCGCGGCCAGCAGCAGGGCCAGGCGCAGCAGCAGGGCAGCCAGCTGTCCGGGGTGGCTGCGCGCCGAGCGGAGCACGGCGCCGCTGAAACGACCGAGGCATCCAGGCCCGTCGAGCAGCAGGTGGTCATCGGCGACAGCGCGGTCGACTACTACGCCTGATTGGCCAACACGGCGATTCCCCCTTCGCGCAGCCGTAACCTGGGCTGCGCGCAATCTGGCATAACACTTGCTCAAGCCATCCCATTCTTCCTATAACCCCTGATGGACGACGGATTATTGGCATGGCGAATACCGAAGCAGTGAAAGACCCCGCCGCTAAAGGCAAACTCAAGCTGATCCTGCTCATCGTTGCTGGCTTGTTGCTGGCCGTTGGCCTGTCGGTGGGCGCCACCTGGTTCTTCATGCACAAGAGCGAGCCGGCCCCGGCTGCCGATGCCGCCGCTACCAACGTCAAGCCCGCCGCCATCTACGAGGCACTGACGCCGGCATTCGTCGTCAATTTCAACCAGAACGGTCGCCAGCGCTACATGCAGGTCAGCATCACCCTGCAGGCCCGCAACCAGGCGGACCTAGACGCCCTCAAGGTGCACATGCCGGTGATCCGCAACAACCTGGTGATGATGTTCTCCGGGGTTGGCTTCGATACCTTGGCCAGCAGTGCAGTGGGGCAAGAGATGCTGCGCCAGAAGGCTACCGTGGTGGTGCAGGAAGTGGCCCAGAAGGAAGTCGGCAAGCCGGTAATCGACCAGTTGCTGTTCACCAATTTCGTATTGCAGTAGGAGTGGGCAATGGCCGTACAGGACCTGCTGTCCCAGGATGAGATCGATGCCCTGTTGCATGGCGTCGACGACGGTCTGGTACAGACCGAGAGTGCATCCGAGCCTGGCAGCATCAAAAGCTACGACCTGACCAGCCAGGACCGCATTGTTCGGGGGCGCATGCCTACCCTCGAAATGATCAACGAACGCTTCGCCCGCTACACCCGCATCAGTATGTTCAACCTGTTGCGCCGCTCGGCCGACGTGGCTGTGGGGGGCGTGCAGGTGATGAAGTTCGGTGAGTACGTGCATTCGCTGTACGTGCCCACCAGCCTGAACCTGGTGAAGATCAAGCCGCTGCGCGGCACGTCGCTGTTCATCCTCGACGCCAAGCTGGTGTTCAAGCTGGTGGACAACTTCTTCGGCGGCGACGGCCGCCACGCCAAGATCGAAGGCCGCGAGTTCACCCCTACCGAATTGAGGGTGGTGCGCATGGTGCTGGACCAGTGCTTCATCGACCTTAAAGAGGCCTGGCAGGCGATCATGCCGGTGAACTTCGAGTACATGAACTCCGAGGTCAACCCGGCCATGGCCAACATCGTCGGCCCCAGCGAGGCGGTGGTGGTGTCCACCTTCCACATCGAACTGGACGGCGGTGGCGGCGACCTGCACGTGACCATGCCTTACTCGATGATCGAGCCGGTGCGCGAGATGCTCGATGCGGGCTTCCAGTCCGACCTGGACGACCAGGACGAGCGCTGGGTCAAGGCCTTGCGCGAAGACGTGCTGGACGTTGCCGTGCCGGTGACCGCCACCGTCGCCCGCCGCCAGCTGAAACTGCGCGACATTCTGCACATGCAGCCTGGTGACGTGATCCCGGTCGAGCTGCCCGAGCACCTGGTGCTGCGCGCCAATGGCGTACCAGCGTTCAAGGCGCGCCTGGGCTCGCACAAGGGCAACCTGGCCCTGCAGATCATCGACCCGATCGAACGCCGCTGAGCGCGTGCCGCTCGCTTTTACCGAATTGAATGCCTGTCGAGGAAACCATGGCTAACGAAAACGAGATCACCTCTCCAGAAGACCAGGCGCTGGCCGATGAGTGGGCCGCGGCGCTGGAGGAAACCGGCGCGGCCGGCCAGGCCGATATCGATGCACTGCTGGGCGATACCAGCAACAACCCGGGGCCGGGTCGCCTGCCCATGGAAGAGTTTGCCAGCTCGCCCAAGCCCAACCCCAACGTCAGCCTGGAAGGCCCGAACCTTGATGTGATCCTGGACATCCCGGTGAGCATTTCCATGGAAGTGGGCAGCACCGAAATCAACATCCGCAACCTGCTGCAGCTCAACCAGGGCTCTGTGATCGAACTCGACCGCCTGGCGGGTGAGCCGCTGGACGTGCTGGTCAACGGTACGCTGATCGCCCATGGCGAGGTGGTGGTGGTCAACGAGAAGTTCGGCATTCGCCTGACCGACGTGATCAGCCCCAGCGAACGTATCAAGAAGCTGCGCTGAGTGAAGGGCATGAGGCGCGCCATCGCGGCACCCATCGCACTGTTGGCCAGCCAGCTATGCCAGGCCGCGGCCACGCCGGCACTGACCCCGGCGGCGCCGCCAGGCAGCCTGAGCGGCCAGCTGGCGCAGATGGTGTTCGGCCTGCTGCTGGTAGTGGGGCTGATCTTCCTGCTGGCGTGGCTGCTGCGGCGTGTGCAGGGCTCGGCGGTAAAGGGCGGGCAGGTGATCGAGATCGTCGGCAGCCGCGCCATCGGCCCGCGGGACCGGTTGCTGCTGGTACAGGTGGGCAAGGAGCAGATCCTGATCGGTCACAGCCCCGGCAGCATCGAGACCCTGCATGTACTGGCAGAGCCGGTCGAGGTCCCGCAGGGGGCGCGCCAGGCAACGCCTGAG
Organism: Pseudomonas sp. S32; assembly: GCF_016648095.1. Lineage (NCBI taxonomy): Bacteria > Pseudomonadati > Pseudomonadota > Gammaproteobacteria > Pseudomonadales > Pseudomonadaceae > Pseudomonas > Pseudomonas sp. S32. The sequence goes on along the minus strand of NZ_JACVVF010000012.1, from coordinate 3,145 downwards.
TTTGCCCAACGGCTGATGGAACTGATGGGCAAGGACCCTAAGGACAAGACGCGATGAGCGCCACGCTGCGTACGTTGTTCACCCTGCTGCTGTTGCTGGCCGCGCCGCTGGCCCTGGCTGCCGACCCTTTGTCGATCCCCGCCATCACCTTGTCCAACGGGGCGAACGGGCAACAGGAGTATTCGGTCAGCCTGCAGATTCTGCTGATCATGACGGCGCTGAGCTTCATCCCTGCGTTCGTCATCCTGATGACCAGCTTCACCCGCATCATCATTGTGTTCTCCATCCTGCGTCAGGCCCTGGGCCTTCAGCAGACGCCGTCCAACCAGATCCTGACGGGGATGGCGCTGTTCCTCACCCTGTTCATCATGGCGCCGGTGTTCGACCGGGTGAACCAGACCGCCCTGCAGCCTTACCTGAACGAGCAGATGACCGCGCAGGAGGCCATCGACAAGGCCCAGGCGCCGCTGAAGGACTTCATGCTGGCGCAGACCCGGCAAAGCGACCTGGACCTGTTCATGCGCCTGTCCAAGCGCACCGACATCACCGGCCCTGACCAGGTGCCGCTGACCATCCTGGTGCCGTCGTTCGTCACCTCCGAGCTGAAGACGGCGTTCCAGATCGGCTTCATGATCTTCATTCCCTTTCTGATCATCGACATGGTGGTGGCCAGTGTGTTGATGGCCATGGGTATGATGATGCTGTCGCCACTGATCATCTCGTTGCCGTTCAAGATCATGCTGTTCGTGCTGGTGGACGGCTGGGCGCTGATCATGGGTACGCTGGCTGGCAGTTTTGGTGGCGTGTGATGCCGCCTGGGAGCGCTGTGAATGACGCCTGAAGTTGCTGTCGACCTGTTCCGCGATGCCTTGTGGCTGACCACGCTGATGGTGGCCGTGCTGGTGGTGCCGAGCCTGCTGGTGGGGTTGATGGTGGCCATGTTCCAGGCCGCCACGCAGATCAACGAACAGACCCTGAGCTTTCTGCCGCGCCTGCTGGTGATGCTGGTCACGCTGATCGTGGCCGGGCCCTGGCTGGTGCAGAAGTTCATGGAGTACATCACTAACCTGTACACCAACATTCCGCAACTGATCGGTTGACGGCCTGATGCTGGAACTGACTGACACGCAGATCGGCACCTGGGTAGCCACGTTCATCCTGCCGTTGTTCAGGGTAACGGCGGTGCTGATGACCATGCCTATCTTCGGCACGCGCATGTTGCCGGCACGGGTGCGCCTGTACGTTGCGGTGGCGATTACCGTGGTGATCGTGCCAGCGTTACCGCCATTGCCCCAGTTCGACCCCCTGAGCCTGCGAGGGCTGCTGCTGTGCGCCGAGCAGATCATCGTGGGCGCGCTGTTCGGCTTAGCCCTGCAGTTGCTGTTCCAGGCGTTCGTCATCGCCGGGCAGATCGTGGCGGTGCAGATGGGCATGGCGTTCGCGTCGATGGTGGACCCGGCCAACGGCGTGAACGTGGCGGTCATCAGCCAGTTCATGACCATGCTGGTGAGTGTGCTGTTTTTGCTGATGAACGGGCACCTTGTGGTGTTCGAGGTGCTGACCGAAAGCTTCACCACCTTGCCGGTGGGCAATGCGCTGATGGTGAACCACTTCTGGGAGTTGGCCGGGCGCATGAGCTGGATGTTCGCGGCCGGGTTGATCCTGATTCTGCCGGTGATTGCCGCCTTGCTGGTGGTGAACGTCGCCTTCGGCGTGATGACACGGGCGGCGCCGCAACTGAACATCTTTTCCATCGGCCTGCCGCTGACACTGGTCATGGGCATGCTGATTTTCTGGGTGGGCCTGGCCGATGTGTTGTCCCATTACCAGGCATTGGCCAGCGAGACGCTGCAATGGCTGCGTGAGCTGGCGAGGGCGCGTTGAGCATGGCGGAAAGCGAGAGCGGTCAGGACAAAACAGAAGACCCCACCGAGAAACGCAAGCGCGACGCCCGCGAAAAGGGCGAGATCGCGCGCTCCAAAGAGCTGAACACGGTGGCGGTGACCCTGGCGGGCGCAGGCGGGCTGCTGGCGTTTGGCGGGAACCTGGCCGAGACGCTGCTGACGCTGATGCGCATGAACTTCAGCCTCACCCGTGAGGTGATTGTCGATGAGCGGTCGATGGGTGCGTTTTTGCTGGTGTCCGGCAAGATGGCCATCTGGGCTGTACAGCCTTTGCTCATCCTGTTGTTCGTGATCTCCTTCGTGGCCCCGATCGCCCTGGGCGGCTTTGTGTTTTCCGGCAGCCTGCTGCAACCCAAGTTCAGCCGCATGAACCCGTTGTCGGGGCTCAAGCGCATGTTCTCGATGCACGGCCTGACCGAACTGCTGAAGGCCATGGCGAAGTTTTGCGTGATTCTGATCGTGGCCGTGGTGGTGCTGGTCAATGACCGCCAGGCCTTGTTGTCGATTGCCAACGAGCCGCTGGAGCAGGCGATCATTCACAGCTTGCAGGTGGTGGGCTGGAGTGCCTTGTGGATGTCTGCCGGGCTGCTGCTGATTGCGGCAGCGGACGCGCCGTACCAGCTGTGGCAGACGCACAAGAAAATGAAGATGACCAAGCAGGAAGTGCGCGACGAATACAAGGACAGCGAAGGTAAACCTGAGGTCAAGCAACGTATCCGCCAGTTGCAGCGCGAGGTGTCGCAGCGGCGCATGATGGCGGCCGTGCCCCAGGCCGACGTGATCATCACCAACCCCACCCATTACGCCGTGGCATTGCAATACGACCCCGAAAACGGCAATGCGGCGCCTTTGCTGCTGGCCAAGGGCAGCGACTTCATGGCGCTCAAGATCCGGGAGATCGGGGTAGAGCACAAGGTGCAGATTCTGGAGTCACCGGCGCTGGCGCGGGCGATCTACTATTCCACCGAAGTGGAGCACGAAATCCCTGCGGGCCTGTACCTGGCCGTTGCCCAGGTGTTGGCCTATGTGTTCCAGATCCGCCAGTACCACGCTGGCAAGGGCAAGCGCCCGGATCCGCTTAAGGATGACCTGCCGATTCCGGCGGATTTGCGGCGGGATAATTGACCCGGGGCATGGCTTTACACAGCCTCGCGCCCCCTGCCTCAGGCAACATTGGCCAGAAAAAAACGGTAGGAGCGAGCGCAGCTCGCGATGCGCCGCGCGGGCGGCGCTCGATCTCC